>CALXSV010000170.1 GCA_944391235.1 uncultured Clostridia bacterium
ATCATTCAAAAGAAGCACTCCTCTAATCTTGTTCAGCAGTATAAATTATATCATATCTTTTCTTTTGCTTCAATTTATACTATACTACTGCGACACAAGAGATTGGGAAGTCAAGCAAGAGGAGAAATAAGAAGATTCGGCAAAACCGGGTATGGATTTTAGGGAGCTTTGAAATCTTTAACATTGTCAGCTTGTCCGCTATAATGAGGGGAGCACCCTGTCTGTCGGGCGTTCATTACAGGAGGAATGAACGCCCGACAGCAAATACATACCAGTCCGAGTAGATAACAGCATTATACGCCCGTTTAAGCCAAGAGGACGTGCTTGACGGGGAGAGCAGCAGCATAGCAAAGCAGCGAGCGATTTGACAAGGAGGCTTTTTGCATTTTGTAACGTCTTTGGAAAAAGTTGAAAAGCAGCGGAGCCCAACCACTCTTGGCTCCTGAATCAGTGAGACTCCCCAACAAAAGCAGCTCCACCCGTTCCCCCTCGAAAAGCGCACAATGGCCGTAGATCATACCACCTAGTGAGTAAGTGCGTCCTAGGTACTGCATTATAGCCTTACACCATATATGGCCTTATGATATATCTGATGCAACTGATAATCTGCTATTTTTAAGGAGTGTGATTCTTCGTGATTGAGATAAAGACATATAGCGGAACACATGACAAAGAAATTATCTCTTTCATTCTTGGTATCCAAAACAGAGAGGCAAAAATTAATCTGTCGCTGGAAGAACAGCCTGATTTGAAAGATATAAGCGCCTCATATCAAAAAACGGGTGGAGAATTTTGGCTGGCATACGACAATAATCATGTTATAGGAACAATTGGATTGCTATACAAGGATAATAATTGTGGTATATTGAAAAAATTTTTTGTTGATGCGCAATATCGTTCTCAAAAAATCGGATTAAAATTATATCAAAAGTTATTGATGTTTGCACAGGAAAAAGGCGTTAAACATATTATTCTTGACACACCATCAGTTGCAGTTGTGTCACACCGCTTTTACGAACGGGCGGGGTTTAAAAAAATCAGCAAAGAGGAATTACCTGTTGATTACACATATCCTGACAGAAATTCATTCTTGTATATGCTGGATTTATAACCTTCTGTTTATGAACAAGTATGTAGGAATAATGGAATTAACGTTTACCCTTGTCAACGGGTTTATTAAAAAATCTTATCCATGCACCAGAGAAGTTCAGCGGATACTGCAGACAGAAGGCTGGAATTGTTTGGAGCTTTATTTGGGGACTGGAATAAAGAGGGACGAGCATAGCGTTGAACAACAAAGAAAAAGCAAGGGCGGCATAGCCTTTCGACTATGCCGCCCTGCAGCAATAAAAATATTTCCTTATGGGTATGAAGTCCCGCCTCAGCATCTTAAATACAGTAAATTAGCGTTTGTTGCTCTTTACCCAAATTCTATTCTTCTCTGCTTCTTTAATCAAATCCTCACGCAAATCCGGATGTGCCAGATTGATCAAAGCCTCTGCTCTCTGCCAAGTTGTTTTACCTTTCATAAGCGCTACGCCATATTCGGTAATCACGTAGGTATTGATATTACGAGGAACCGTAACAATTGTGCCCGGTTCAAGTGTAGGACGGATACGGGAAGCCAGGTTGCCGTTTTTATCCTTATAGGTAGAACTGAGTGCAATCAAGCCCTTTCCGCCTTTAGACATATAAGCAGCTGTGATGAAGTCGAACTGGCCACCGCAGCCTGAAATCTGACGAATGCCAGCAGATTCTGAAGCAACCTGACCATAGAGATCTACTTCCAGGCAGTTGTTAATGCAGACCATTTTGTCATTCTGCGAGATAATTGCTGGGTCATTGGTATAATCAACTGGATAAATAGCAGCAATAGGGTTATTATCCAGAAAGTCGTACAACTTTTTACTGCCCATTGCAAAGGTATAAACCATTTTGCCAATATCAATCTGCTTACATTTACCAGTGATACGGCCTGCCTCATACATATCCACATAGGAATCGCAGAGCATTTCCGTATGTACACCAAGGTCTTTTAAGTCAGATTGGGCAATCATGGCGCCAACCGCATTGGGCATTGCACCAATACCAAGCTGCAGGCAGCAACCATCGGTAATCTGCGTCATGACATTCTCAGCAATTTTTATATCCACATCGGAAATCGGCGGTGCAGTAAGCTCCGGAATCGGCGCATTGGGCCCCTGTACAAAATAATCGATATCACGAATGTGCACAACTTCACCCATACCACCCAAGCAACGCGGTACAGAAGTGTTGACCTCAGCAATCACGATTTTAGCCTGAGAAATAAAAGCTGGAGCCATAGAAAGAGAAACGCCCAAATTAACAAAGCCATTGGCATCAGGCGGTGTGCACTGAATAAAAGCTACATCTACATGCGTCCACCCCTGATAGTAATAATTAGGACCTTCATGATAGTTGAGCGGAATGTAGTTGCACAAATCATTGTCATGCAGTTTTCTTGCCGCACCGCCAAAGTGCCAGTCGTTGAGAATGAAGTGCTTTCTTTCCGGGTCACACAGAGCAACCTGAGGTGGGAAGGGACAAGTAGTAGCAATGACTTTGACATCAAACAATTCATCTTTTCTTTTGGCCAAAGCCGCATCCAAATAAGCAGAGTTCATCATAAACTCGCCATAATTGACCCAGTCTCCAGATTTAACGACTTTCACGGCTTCCTCAACGGGAACCAACTTTCTTTCATACTCTTTCATGTAGTCCAAAGCAAATCCCTCCAAAAAGTTAATTTACATATACAATAAGCCAATAGGCTATAAGCACTTACCTGTTTCGCAAACAGAAAAAAGTATCCATATACCTTAAGGAAGCTATATTGACACAGCGCATGCATATATACATATTTTATCTAAGTATAAAATGTTTGTCAATGCCCAAACATGCATTATACCGATTCTGTTAGAACAAATATCCTGGTCTTACATTTTTCAACAGAACATTATTGAAGTTCTCATGCATATGTGCTATATTTAGTGTAGTATATAGTTTACTGCACGGCTATCATGTAGGAGGCGCTCATATGATAAAAAATATTTATACATTCTATTTTAGTGCGACAGGGACGACCAAAAAAGTAGTAAGTGAAATAGCAAAAACAATTGCAGCTTCGCTTACCCCTGCTGCAGACATACAGAGCATAGATTTTACACCCTTGGCAGTGCGCAAAGCAGAACCACCTCAATTTTCAGAAGAGGATTTGGTGATTTGTGGCCTACCTGTATATGCAGGACGTGTGCCCAATGTTCTACTTAAATATTTACGTACCATTCAGGGCAATCATGCGACTGCAGTGGCTGTGGTGCTTTACGGAAACCGAGATTATGACGATGCACTAATTGAGCTGAACGATCTGCTTACAGAGAACAACTTTCAGGTTCTAGCGGGAGCTGCATTCGTTGGGGAGCACGCCTTCTCCTATGAGTTAGCTAAGGGGCGGCCCGATGCCGAGGATTTGGCTGTGGCACGCGATTTTGCAGAGCAGGTGCTAAATAAGCTGCAGAACTACGATAGCGCAGTGCCTATGCAACCCCTACAGGTGAAAGGGCAAAAACCCTACCGGGACTATTATAAACCACGTGATGAAGCTGGAAACTCGGTAGACTTCCGCAAAATTACCCCCAAAACAAATGCCAACTGCGATAACTGCCAAACCTGCGTGAAGCTTTGTCCAATGGGCTCGATTCCAGCAGAGGATGTAACACAGCTAAACGGCATCTGCATCAAGTGCGGCGCCTGTGTTAAATTCTGTCCACGCCAAGCCAAATACTTTGATTCCATAGATTTTATCCGCCATAAAACAGAGCTGGAAAAACAGCTTACCTACCGTCGGCCAGTAGAGTTGTTCCTTTAGGCCAAGACAAACAGAATAAAGCGGGTATACAAATAAAAACCAGGGAGAGGCCAAGTTGCCTCTCCCCAGTTTTTATTTCTTAAAATGGAATAGAAGGCGCTTTCTTGTCGCTGAATTTGACCTATCCTTGCGCCTTAAGAAAGGCCAGATGCTTGTCCTGTCCAGCAGCGGTTAAACGCCAACGTACCTGTCCATCAGGCAGCGTATAGCAATGGACTAGACCTTGCCCTTCCAATGCACGCAGGTGGGCGATTGTCTCACTAAAGGCAAACAGCTGATCTGTAGTGCGAAGCTGCGTAAAGCACAAATGGCGACCAGCCCATGGAATCGCGCAGCAAATGGTAAAGGCATCCTCATCATCATGCGCATACAAAGAGGCCAGTGCATCATCATATCTGGTATCATGGTGCGATAGCTGCCGCAGAACAATCTCCTGGAAATCCGGCATAGTTCTTCCGTGACCAGGCAGGCCAAGCTGCACAGGTAACCCCTGCATACGATGCAAAGACCAGTCATAGCTGCCCAAGGGATTGGGGTGCAAATCATACATAATAGGCGTGGTCATGATAATCGGTGTTTCGTGAGGCAGAAGATGATCTCCTGTGATCATAATACCACGCTCCCGCTCTAACAGGCAGATATGCCCCAAGGTATGCCCTGGAGTCCAGATAACTTCCCACTGCATCCTACCAACCCGGATCATCTGGCCATCATGTAGAAGCTGCATATTTTGCTCAGGTACGGGCGGTTGTACAATGGATTTGCGAATCATGCGTTCTGCAATCTCACTGGGCACGCCATTTCTTCCAAACCAGTGCATCATAATCTGGTACCGTCCGGCATCCCGGCGAGACATCTGATGATTCTCCTCTAACTCTTTGTCCAACAGTAGAACAGGAGCTGCACAGAGCTCCTGCAAGCGTGGCACATATGCAGCATGGTCCATATGCGAGTGCGTAAGGAGGATACCGGTAAGCTGCTCGACTTTGACATCTGCCTCACGCATCAGCTCCAGCAGTTTATCCCATCCATCCTCCTGCGGCGCAACACCCATAACAGAGCGGGACAAATGATCTGGCCATCCAGTATCCACCAAATAAGCATCCTGGCCATCCCGGAGTAAATAAGTATTTATTGTTCGAAGCGGGCAATCTATGCGATTTGCCATCATATAAATGCCGTCTGCAATCTGCATATTGTTCTCCTACAAGCAGTAAGACGCACCTATAAAAAACACCGTCTTACCCAAGGCAATCTATACCGGAATACGCGGATCTATGCCATCGTAGCACCCCTCTTCCCTACCAGTCAGCTGCCAGTATTCCAGCCTATCCCGATGATAGGGCTCTACCAAGCCGCGAGCCTGAAGCGAATAGATATGATTAGCCGTATCAATCAGTGCCATCCACAAATCGAAGAAACGGGGTATGTCAAGGAAATGCACACGACCACCCATCCAAGGAATGCTACAGGCAATCTCATATACCGTTTTACCAGTATCCTGCAATACATCCAATATATCCGCGTAACGGCGATCCGTATGCGATAAGAGTTTAGCAAGGGTTGCGGGAAAATTATCCATTACTTCGCCATGTGCAGCTAAGCCGATTTTAGCATCAATCCCTGCCATACGATCAAGTGACCATAAATAAGCGCCCAAGGGATTGGCCCGCAAGCCGTATAAGCAGGGCTCACTAACAAATATGGTACGGTTAAAGGGCAGAATATGGTCACCGGTTAGTACGATACCTCTACTACGCTCAAAAAGACAAATATGACCCCAAGTATGCCCTGGCGTCCAGACGACTTCCCAGTCCATTTGCCCGATTCGGATATGTTGTCCATCAGACAGTATCTGAACCCGATGGTCTGGTATAGGCTCGTAACGTATATTTAGCTGCATACAGCGCTCCCTTAGCTCGGTGGGCAGGCCATTTCTGCTGTACCAGCGCAAGGTGTCCGCATCCCTACGCTGCCTATCACCGCACAAAATCGCATTCTCTTGGACTTCGTAGTTGCTAAGCAAAAGCGGCGCATGCGTATACTGCTGAAGCCGCCGTACATAACCCATATGATCCGGATGGTAATGCGTAAGTATTATTCCGCTGAGCTGCTCGGGATTGCGTCCGGCTTCGGTAAACAGCTGCATTATCAATTGCCAGCCATCGTACTTTGTTGGATTGCCCTGCTCTGCCTGTGCCGTCTCCGGCGGCCACCCCGTATCCACCAGATAACAATCCACCCCATCCGCCAGCAAATAACAGTTTATGGTACGCATATAAGATGGGATAGGGTTGCTCACCATATAAACGCCATCAGCGATTTTCATACCGTATCATCCTCCGAGTTAAAAGTCCTTAACTTCCTTTAACCGTGGATCCGTGCCATCGTAACATATCTCTGTTCTACCGGTCAGACGCCAGTAACGCATCTCCCCCTGAACAAAGCATTCCACCAAGCCTCGCTCCTCAAGCGAGCGCAAATGAGCAACGGTTTCCGTAAATGCCAGCCAGCGGTCCAACAGACGCGGCATTTCAAGCAGTTTTTTCCTTCTACCCATCCATGGTATAGAGCAGGCAATCTCATAAGCATTGCAAGCTCCATCTTGCAAAACCAGCAAAATATCATCATAACGCGTATTATGGTGATTGAGCAGCCTTGCTACCACAGACTGAAAATCATCAATAATTTCACCATGCGCGCTTAGACCAATACGCGCGGTAACCTCGGTCATGCGATGTAAAGAAAACAAATAGCCGCCAAGCGGGTTTGTACGTAGCTTATATAAGGCCGGGGTACTCATAACAATAGGCGTATCATGCTTGAGAATATGATCTCCAGTCATAATGACGCCTTTTTCCTTCTCCCACAGGCAGATATGCCCCCAAGAGTGGCCAGGTGTCCAGATAACCTGCCAGTTCATACGGCCAATGGGAATAATATCCCCATCATTGATAATTTTATAGTTTTCTTTGGGAACATCTGTATAATGCGGCGTAGCCCACAGCATAGGCTCAATTTGATCTTCACTAACGCCATTATTGCGGTACCACTTACGGTTTTCCTCAATCCAAGCTGGACTGCGATCAGCAAGCAGTTCATTTTCCCGAATCTCCAACTCGGTGATCAATAAGGGTGCTCCAGTATAAGCTTGCAATTGCGGCACATAACCAGAGTGGTCGGGATGATAATGCGAAACGATTATACCACTAAGCTGTTTTGGATCGCGACCAGCTTCAGCAAACAGCTCCATCAGCATCAGCCATCCATCCCGCTCGGCATGCACACCTATGACCTTATCAGCCAGCTCTTGAGGCCACCCTGTATCAAACAAATAGGTGTCATCACCATCGGTTAATAAATAGCAATTTATGCTAAACAGGTGACTCGCTATTGGATTGCTAGACATATATATGCCATCTGCTATTTTCATAAGAGTCCCTCGCCTTATTCTAATTCATTTCATCTACTATTGTCGAAGCTGTAGATTCATCCTTTTGCTTTTTGGGAGAAGCTGCGACACCATACATAAAGATGTCCCAAAAGCGCTCCGCAATCTGTTGCAGGGAAAAAGGGCCGCTGGGATCATACCAGCGATACACCCAATTGGACATGCCAAAGAAAGCTAAGGTTGCGCTCTTGGCATCGTCATAACGGAATTCTCCAGCATCAATACCGTTTTGCATGACATCTACGATCATATGAAAATAGTGATCGCGTTTCACTTTAATTTCCTGTTGCATTTCGCCGTTTAATTCCCGGTAATTCTCATGAAAGGCGCTGATATAACCAGGAAATTCCGGAATCTGTTCCATCAAATCCAGCATGGCAAGCCGCAAAAGTTCTGCATTAGACAAGCCGCTACCCAAACGTGATTCATGCCGCTCCGTAAGATTATCAACAATGCGGTCATGGATAATGTAGAGTATTTCTTCTTTTCTGGAAACATACCAGTACAGCGTTGGCTTACGTAAGCCAACTGCTTCTGCAATATCTTCCATAGAGGTATTATAGTAGCCTCTGGCATTAAAAAGTGCAGCCGCCTCCCGGATAATTTCATTCCGGCGCTCATCAGCACCTGCAGATGCAGCCATTTACATACTCCCTTTCTTAATAACAGTACAGCCTTTTCCTAGCTAAAATCCATACCAAAGGGTAAATTTCTATAAAAAGCAGACAGGGCAAACCTCCATACAGACAGAGAGGCTGCCCTGTGTAGATCCATACGTAAAACAAAGAAAAAAGATAAGCCGGCCAGTACTAGCAACTAGCCGGCTTACAACGACACACAGTCGCTATGCGTGTTTGAAAATCCTACACAAAGAGCAGAATTACTTTGTCAGAATAATGCAAGAGGAATTGCCCTGCAAACCATAGTTGCAAGCCAGACCAACTTTAGCATCCTTAACCTGACGTTCGCCGCCAACCTGGCCGCGCAGCTGCCAAGTCAGTTCGCAAACCTGAGCCAGTGCCTGAGCCGGAGCAGCTTCACCGAAGGAGCTCAAACCACCAGAGATGTTAACCGGGGTTTTGCCAGTGATTTCGGTAACGCCATCATGCAGAAGTTTTTCAGCATCGCCATACGGGCAAAGGCTGATATCTTCATACCAGTCAAGCTCATAAGCGGTGGAGAGGTCATAAACTTCTGCCAAGGAGAGATCTTCCGGACCAAGGCCAGCTTCCGCATAAGCAGCGTCAACAACGCGTTTACGGAAAACGTCTTTCTCAACGCCGTTGACAGCGGAATCGGTGGAAATACGAGGCATAGAGATAACCGGAGCATCCGGATAGGTCGGGCTCTTAACAGAAACAGCAGCGACCTTAATGATAGCATTCGGACAATGCTGTTTCGCCCAATCCAAGGAAGCCAAGATAACAGCAGCACCACCGTCAGAGGTAGCACAAACAGTTTTCAGATGCAGCGGGGTGCAAACATACGGAGAAGCGAGAACATCTTCCACGGTTTCAACAGCCTGGAAGCGAGCACGTGGGTTAAGAGAACCATATTTGGAATTCTTAACTTTAACCAGAGCCATATCCTCTTCTGTCATGCCATAGACATCCATACGACGCTGTGCATACCAAGCGAAGAAGTGCGGGTTGGTAACGCCCATCTGGAAACGGATATTGTCAAGGTCTTCCGGATCATTGGTTTTACCAGGACGGAAGAAGCCTTTCGGAGCAGAGTCTGTACCAAGGCACATAGCGACATCGCACATGCCAGCAGCGATACGGGTACGAGCCAGCTCAAAAGCATAGCCGCCAGTAGCGCAAGCATTGTAAGTATTTGTAATCGGGATACCGCTCCAACCAAGTCTTTCAGCTACACAGTTGCCTTCATAAATACCACGGTTGCCGGAATAAATAGTAGAGCCGGCTACCAGATACTGAATATCATTCCATTTCAGTCCGGCATCTTCCAGAGCCATACGAGCAGCAGCTTCGCTGTGATCGAAAGCGGTGGAATCTTTGTATTTGCCCCATTTAGTCTGGCCAACACCGATAATTGCGATTTCTTTAGATAACGCCATTATTTTCGCCTCCTATTATTTATTACAGCACCGGTTTCCATTTCCATTCGGTGTGCTCGCCTTCTTCATCGGTCCACAAAGGCTCGATGACGAGCTCCATATCCATACCGGTCTTAATCTGCTCATGAGTGTAACCGGAAGCCAGCTGGCCAGCAATGGACATCTGCTCTTTCTCCAAAGTTACGATGCAGACGGTATAACCCTTGAAATTACCCTCGGAATCAAGGAAAGGCTCCGCGACGAAGGGTTCCGGCGGCTGATAGAAGTTGGTGGAATGGGACCACAGTTTACCCTTATTGCTCAATTCGACATCAACGAGTTCGTCGGACATGCATTTCGGGTTACGGCAAAATTTGACAGCAGGGAAATAATAGGTGCCACAATTTTTGCACTGTTTGCCGATCAGACGAGGATCCTGCGGATCGTCTTTAAACCAATTAACAACAGGAATACGATTTACCATTAGATTTACCCCCTGTTTTTTCAAGTTAAGACGTGAGCTTCAATTTTATAGCAGGCGGGACGAGCATAACACTCGTCCCACTTTAGCTAAAAAACAGTAATTACTTCTTGATGACGATATCGGTGTTGTTAACATCGATTTCTTTACGCCACGGAGCGAAAGGCGGCAGATCATCAAATTCGCTCTCGTATTCATCCGGGATACCAGCAGCGCGTTTAGCAGCAGCTTTGTATTCATCCCACGGACCGAGGGTGGAGAAGTTAATAACCTGAGCATAGAGGGAACCTTCAGCATGGATGGTGGTGTTCATGCGTACGCCGTCGGAGCAGTCACGAGCCAGGTTAATCATGCGGAAACGGTATTCGGTCGGGATACCAGCTTTACCAGCGAGGTATTTGTCGAGGTAAGCGCGGCTTTCCGGATTGTTGTAGTAGTCTTC
>CALXSV010000171.1 GCA_944391235.1 uncultured Clostridia bacterium
CGCTATGAATTGCGTACGTTAGGTGTAGCTGAGCAGCTGATTGAGGATATTATGGAAGAGGAGTATGACGAGCAGACCGAGCGTCAGTTACTTATGCAATTGGCAGTGCCTTATGTAGGCAGGGCTGCCGCTTTGGAAGATCCTATGTTGCGGAAAAAGGAAATGGAAAAAATTGCTCGCCGCCTTTTGGGCAAAGGCTTTTCTTCACGACTGGTTTTTGAGATTTTATCGGGCTTAGAAGAGAGTAGTAGATTGGATGATTAGTATGTTACCGTAAAACTTTTGTATCGATATAAAAGTTTTTAATGACCAGGTTGCCTCTAATACAAAATGTAGTGGTTACTGGAGAATTCGAGCATAAATCTGTTAATATTGCCTTGACACAAGAAAAAATATATATTAAAATTCATTTGCTGAACGTTTAGATCTACCAGTTTTGGTTTTTGTATAGATGTCGCATAAATTTTATATATATTTTTAATTATATACTCTTTTGAAGGCCAATTTGCCAATTAAGAATAAAATATAAATGGTTGTTAAGTATATATATTATTTCTCTGGCCGTTTATTTTGTTGCGGCGCATCTATAAGGAATCGTAGATCGGGTTTTTGCTCGGTCTTTCTTTTTTAGGCTTTTTAGCCACTTAAACTATTTGGGAGGTGAAATCTTCGTGCAACCTATTTTTGTTATGTTGATTGCGCTGGCCGCGATTGTGATTGGCGTATTAATCGGTTACATCATTCGAAAACATTTGGCAGAAGCCAAAATCAAATCTGCCGAAGAGGCTGCGGCAAAGATTTTGATTGACGCGAAAAAGGAAAGCGAAACAAGAAAAAAAGAAGCAGTATTGGAAGCGAAAGAAGAAATTCACCGTTTGCGCAGTGAGGCGGAGCGGGAGAATAAGGAACGTCATAATGAAATTATTCGTCAGGAAAAGCGTCTGGTAAGAAAAGAAGAGGATATTGACCGGAAGCTGGAAAGCATTGAGCAAAAGGAAGAGGGAATACGGAAAAAAGAAATTGAGCTGGATGAAATTCGGGATAATGTTACGGAATTGCAGCAGCAAAAATTGAAGGAGCTGGAAGATATTTCCGGCATTACCACAAATGAAGCCAAGCAGATTTTACTGTCCAGCATTGAAGATGAAATTAAACACGAAGCCGCTATTATGATTCGTGATATTGAAGGTGCGGCGCGGGAGGAAGGCGAAAAACGGGCGCGTGAAATCGTGGCCTCCGCCATCCAGCGCGTGGCAGCTGACCATGTTGCAGAAACAACCGTTTCTGTAGTAGCTTTGCCCAATGAGGAAATGAAGGGTCGTATTATTGGCCGTGAGGGCCGTAATATCCGCACACTGGAAACGCTTACTGGTATTGATTTAATTATTGACGATACGCCCGAAGCGGTTATTCTTTCCGGTTTTGACCCGGTTCGCCGTGAAATTGCCCGCGTGGCACTGGAAAAATTAATTGTGGATGGTCGCATTCAGCCTGGTCGCATCGAGGATATGGTGGAGAAATCTCGTAAAGAGGTTGAGCAGCGCATCTGGGAAGAGGGCGAACAAGCTACCTTTGATACCAATGTGCATGGCCTGCATAGCGAGTTGATTAAACTTCTTGGCCGCCTGAAATTCCGTACCAGCTATGGGCAAAACGTGCTGAAGCACAGCATAGAGGTTTCGCATCTGGCGGGCGTTATGGCAGCGGAGTTGGGCGCGGATATTGCGCTGGCCAAGCGCGCTGGGCTGCTGCATGATATTGGTAAAGCCATTGATCATGAGGTGGAAGGTTCTCATGCGCAAATCGGCGGCGATATTGCCCGTAAGTATAAGGAAAGCCCGGAAGTAATTCACGCTATTCTCGCGCATCATGGCGATATTGAAGTTGCATCCCTGGAGGCTGCTCTGGTACAGGCTGCGGATACCATTTCTGCGGCACGTCCAGGTGCACGCCGTGAAACCCTGGAGTATTATATCAAGCGTTTGGAAAAATTGGAGGAAATTGCCGAGAGCTTTGAGGGCGTGGAAAAATGCTATGCAATCCAAGCAGGCCGTGAAATCCGTATTCTGGTACATCCGGATAAAGTGGATGACCTGATGGCAACGCGCGTTGCCCGTGATATTGCCAAGCGTATTGAAGCAGAGCTGGAATATCCTGGTCAGATTAAAGTTGTGGTGATTCGTGAAACTAGAGCTGTAGACTATGCCAAATAGCATATAGCTGTATGAAGAAAAAACGGGTAGCCTGCGGGTTGCCCGTTTTCTTATCGAGCAGGTGCAAAATTGCCCCGAATGTGATATACTATACTATTATACGGATTTACAAGAGATGGGGTGTCGCTGTGCGATTGTTGTTTATTGGCGATATAGTTGGTTCACCCGGCGTGCACATGGTTTTGGAAAACTTACCACGACTGATTGAGGAATATCACATTGATTTTACTGTCGCCAACGGCGAAAATGCTGCAGGTGGATTTGGACTGAACCGCCGCAGCTATACGGATTTGCACGCCTGCGGCGTAGATTGTTTTACCCTGGGTAACCATACCTGGGACTGTAAGGAAATATACGCGCTCATGGATAGCCACAAGAATATTATCCGGCCTGCCAATTATGCACCGGGTGCCCCAGGGATTGGTTATCAGACGTTTCCTGTTTGCGGTAAAACGCTGTTGGTTATAAATTTAATTGGGCGGGTCTATCTGCCTGACTGCGATTGTCCCTTCCGTAAACTGGATGAAATTTTGTCTACGCAGCAAGCGGATTGGAGTTTTGTGGATATGCATGCTGAAGCAACCAGCGAGAAGCTGGCTATGGGATGGCATGCGGATGGCCGCGTTTCTGCTGTGGCTGGCACGCACACGCACGTGCAAACTGCGGATGCCCGCCTACTGCCTCGCGGCACCGGCTATATTACAGATGCGGGAATGACCGGTCCGCGTGATTCTGTACTGGGCGTGGATAAGGATATTATTGTGCGTCGTTTTATCACCGGCTTTAGTCCCCGTTTTGAAACAGCCAGAGGGGATTTGCAGTTTAACGCCGTTGTTTTTGATTTAACAGATGCTGGAACCTGTACGGCTGTGGAAGCGCTGAATTTTTGGCGGCCCGCTTTATAAGGGGGTGCCTGCATGCGTTGTGATTGTCATAATGATAGCGCTTTGTTTTTGCGTGAGCATGCTAGCCTGTGGCAAGTTGCTGATGCGCAGCTGGATTTTTACCGCGCTCGCCAGGTGCTGGATGCAGCCTTCTTTGCCATCTGGATTGACGAGCGGAAATATAAGGAAAATGCGGCTGAGGAATTCAGGCGTATTTTCGATTTGCTGCTTGGCGATATTGCCGTGCAGGAGACTGTGACACCCCTGCTGTGGCGGGAGCAGTTGGATACGGTAGAGGATGATAAGTTGCTGGCCTTGATTTCTATGGAAGGAGCAGCGCCTTTGGCTGCAAACAGCGAGAGCTTAATTGATTATTTTACCGCCGGTCTACGTGCAGTTGGGCTTACCTGGAACCTTTCCAACAATTTTGCCGGCTCGGCCTTTGAGGGCGGGGGGCTGCGCCCAGCTGGCATTGCGCTGGTGCAAGCCTGCAATCAGTTGGGGATTCTTCTGGACGCTGCCCATAGCAGTAGCGAAACGCTGCATGATTTGCTGCGTTATAGCAACAAACCCATTATTGATAGCCACACGGTCTGTGGCACCTTGTGCGCAGACTATCCGCGCGCTGTCTCTGACCACGACTTGCAGGAGCTGGCTGCGCACGGCGGAGTTGCGTGCATCTGTTTTGTTCCTGATTTTTTGGGCGGCAGCGGAGATTTGGAGCAGGTGTGCACGCATATTGAATATGCCGTGCGGTTGATCGACAGCACGCATGTTGCCATTGGCGGCGATTTGGATGGCTGCCAGCCGCATGCGGATCTGGCGGATGTTTCGGCTTATCCGCGTCTGCTAGAGCGCTTGCGTGCACGTGGTATGGCGGAGGCGGATATTGCCAATGTTGCTGGTGAAAGCGTGCGCAAGTTGTTGCAGCAAGTTTTACCTGCGCGGAGAGAAGAGAAATAAAAAATAGCGCCGGTGGCGCAGATTGTAGGGATTTATATGGCCGGATTTGATACGCATATACATAGCAAAGCCTCGGATGGTGCGCTGGAGCCAGCTGCTTTAGTCGCCTTGGCCAAGGAGCGCGGCCTGCTGGGTATGGCCCTGACAGACCATGATACCATTGATGGGCTGGACGAAGCCATGGCGGCAGGTCGGGCCTTGGATTTTACCGTTATTCCCGGCATTGAGCTTTCTGCTATGTGGCAGGATAAGGACGTACATATTCTGGGCTATTGGATTGATGTGGAAAAGATGCGTGCTACTGGACGCCTGTTGGAACTGTCTGCCGCGCGTAAGGGACGAATCTATGAGATTTGCCATCGGCTGGATTTGCTTGGTATGCCAGTGAATGCGGATGCTATACTGGAAACTGCCGGTAATTCCCCTGGTCGGCCGCATATTGCACAGGCCATGGTGGAAGAGGGGTATGTTGTTTCCATTAAAGAAGCCTTTGTTAAATGGCTTACGCAAGGTAAGCCCGCTTATGTGCCACGTACAAAGCTCAGCCCCTTTGAATCTGTGGAGTTGATTCATGCCACTGGCGGCGTTGCTGCTGTGGCGCATCCGGGCTGTGGCGTGCCTGACCAGATGATTGGGCAGCTTGTCCGTGCAGGTATTGGCGGCATTGAGGTCTATCATCCGGAGCATAACCGTATGGCAGAGGCCAAATATAGCCGCTTTGCCCGGCAGTACCGTTTGGCTGCCTTGGGTGGATCAGATTTTCATGTGCCAGGCGTGCGGGAGCTGGGATCGCGTATTACTACCTTGGGGCAGTTGGGCAAGTTGGCTGCCTTTAAAGCAGAAAACAGAATGTAGGGCAAAACTTTTGATTATTTGGGCTGTTTTTGCATATACTAGCCTCGACAATACGGTAGGAGGGCACTAATGAAGGACAAGGAGAACTGCGCAGTGGAGAATTCGGCTGTTGTTTCCCTGCAAATCGCCCGGTATGAAGAAAGAATTCGCGAGTTAGAGGATACGGTTGACTCGTTGCGCCTATCCCGGCGTATTCTGATGAGTTTGTTGGAGCATGCACAAAAGGAAGGGCAAAGCGAAATAGAGCGGCTACGTGAGGAAAATGCCTTTTTTCGGCGTAAAGCAATCGTGCTGTCGCGTCGCTTATGGGATTGTCAGTTGCGCCACAATCAGGTAGATTAAATGAGGAGATAGCCAGATGACGCCGACAAAAAAGAAGCCTTCCCATCCGCATACTGGACACCGACAGCGGGTAAAGCAGCGTTTTCTCCGGGAAGGATTGGATTCCTTTTCCGACCTTGAGGCTTTGGAATTGTTGCTTTTCTTTGCTATACCTATGAAGGATACTAATGAAACGGCTCGTGCGCTGCTTGCGCATTTTGGCTCCTTTTCCAGCGTACTCGAGGCGGATGTCCAGGAGCTTTGCCAGATACCAAATATTGGAGAAAATGCGGCTTTTCTGCTGCGCATGCTGCCGGAGTTTTTCCGACGCTACGCCATAGACCGGCAGGGGGCCCGACCTCTCCTTGATACGCTGGAGCAGGTGGCGCAATATTCTTTATCCCTGTTTGTTGGCAGTCTTACGGAAGATTTTTATTTGATTTGCCTCAATGCCCGGCGCGAGTTGCTGCGCTGTGTATGTGTCAGTAGGGGCACGGTCAATCAGGTTGCAGTGCAGCCGCGTATAGCTGTGGAGACGGCGCTGCGTTATCATGCGGACGCTGTGATTTTGGCGCATAATCATCCATCTGGAGACGCCAGTCCCTCTTCGGATGATGTTGTGCTGACAAAGACAATGATGCAGGCTATGCATACAGTAAATATTCTCGTTATTGACCACATCATTGTCTGCGGGAATGCCTTTGCCAGTATGGCAAATCTAGGCTTAATCCCCAACAGGTATTGATGGTGTAAACTAGTTTATAAAGAGAAGAGGCAGTAAGGATTTTATGACATTTGTACATCTACATAATCACACGGAATATAGTTTGCTTGACGGCGCGGCACGGATATCTAATCTGGTGGAGCGCGTTGCTGAGTACGGCATGCCAGCCTGCGCCATTACTGACCATGGTGTGATGTATGGCGTAATTGATTTTTATCAGGCCTGTGAGAAAAAGGGCATTAAACCGATTATTGGCTGTGAGGTTTATATTTGCTCAGACCGCTTTTCCCGCCGCGGCCGCAAAGGGGACAGCGCTTGCCATTTGATTCTGTTGGCAGAAAACATGACCGGTTATCAGAATCTGTGCCGTTTGGTATCCCTAGGCTTTTTAGAGGGCTTTTATTATAAGCCGCGTATTGACCATGAGCTACTGCGTCGTTATTCGGAGGGCCTCATTTGCCTTTCTGCCTGCATTGCCGGGGAAATTCCCGAAGCCATCATCAATGGCAATAAGGAAGAGGCGCTGCGGATTGCCCGCGACTATGTGGACATTTTTGGTAAGGACAATTTTTTTATTGAAATCCAGAATCATGGTATCAGCGAAGAGCTGTTGGCCCTGCCAGTGTTGGTTGAAATTGCGCAAGAGCTGGGCGTTGGCTTAGTGGCCACGAACGACCTTCACTATGTTGATGCCTCTGATGCGCAGATGCATGATATTCTGTTGTGTATTCAAACGGGTAAGTTACGCAGTGATGAGAATCGCATGCGCTTTGCCAATGATCAGTTTTATCTGAAAACCGAAGAAGAAATGACTGCACTGTTTGCACAGTGGCCAGAGGCACTGGAGAATACAGTTAAGATTGCGGAGCGTTGCAATGTGCAATTCCAGTTCGGCGAGCTGTATATGCCTATTTATGAGGTGCCGGAGGGCTACGATCTGAAGAGCTATTTGCGTAAGCTGGTCATGGATGGCCTGTACCGCCGCTATTCTCCGGTCGCTGATGAGCTGAAGCAGCGGGCGGAATATGAGCTGGATATCATTAACCGCCTGGATTTCCCCGGCTATTTTCTCATTGTCTGGGATATGATTAATTATGCGCGGCAACACGGTATTTCCGTTGGCCCGGGCCGTGGTAGCGCAGCTGGCTCTATTGTTGCTTACTGCTTGGGCATTACAGATATTGACCCCATACGCTGGGGCCTGCTGTTTGAGCGCTTTTTGAATCCCGAGCGTGTAACCCCGCCGGATATTGATACGGATATCTCAGATGTGCGTCGTGGCGAGGTAGTAGATTATCTGGTACATAAATATGGGGAGGACAAGGTATCGCAAATCGTTACCTTTAACTTTATGCTGGCTAAGGGCGCGGTGAAAAGCGTTGGCCGTGTGCTGGATATCCCCTATGCGGACGCTGACCGTATTGCCAAGTTGATCCCGGATGACCCCAAGATTAAAATTAAGGACGCCATTAGCGCTAGTCCGGATTTGAAAGCTGAGTACGACAGCAATCCGCAGATTCGAGAGCTGTTAGACATTGCCGCGCAGATTCAGGGTATGCCAAGCCATTGTGGTAAGCATGCTGCGGGTGTAGCTATTGCGCAACGAGAAGTCATTTCCTATATGCCGGTGCAAAAGGATAGTAAGGATGGCAGTGTAACCACGCAATATGCAAAGGAGCAGGTGGAGATGTGCGGCCTGGTGAAGATGGATTTGCTGGGGCTGCGCACCTTGTCCGTGCTGGACGATGCACTGGAAAATATTGAGAAAAGCTGCGGACAGCATATTGATTTGAGTAAGATTCCCTTAAATGATAAAAAGACTTTTGATATGCTAAGTGATGGCGATACTGCAGCTGTCTTTCAGTTGGAAAGTGATGGCATGCGCAAGTATCTGCGCGATTTACAGCCTGAACGCTTTGAGGATATCATTGCTATGGTCGCGCTGTACCGGCCGGGACCGTTGGGCAGCGGAATGGTGGAGGACTACATTGCCGGCCGCCATGGACGTAAGGCCAAATATATGCATCCTTTGCTGGAGCCGATTCTGGAAGAAACCTATGGCGTTATCCTCTACCAGGAGCAGGTCATGCAGATTGTTCAGGCGTTGGGCGGCTTTACGCTGGGCGCTGCAGATATGATCCGCCGCGCCATGGGTAAGAAAAAGATGTCGATCATTGATGCGGCCCGCGATGACTTTGTTTCTGGCTGTGTGAAAAATGGCCTGGAAAAGAAGCTGGCTGCGGATATTTTTGAACTGCTGAAAAAGTTTGGCGAATACGGCTTTAACAAGAGCCATAGCGCGGCTTATGCGCTGGTTTCCTACTTTACAGCTTGGCTCAAAGCCAACTATCCGCCGGAATTTATGGCAGCTACTATGACCAGCGTGATGGATTCGGCGGATAAGGTACCCAAATACATTGAGCACTGCCGCGATATGGGCATTGATGTTCTTCCGCCGGATATTAATGAAAGTGGAGAAAAGTTTAATGTGGTGGGTGGCAAAATTCGTTTTGCCATGAGCGCGGTGAAAAATGTTGGCCGCGAGGCAGTACGCCGCATTGTGGAAGAGCGGGAAAAGAATGGCCCTTATGTTTCTTTGGCGGATTTCTGTGAGCGTCAGCAGCTGAACCGTAAAATGTTAGAGAGCCTGATTCGCTGCGGTGCGCTGGATAGTTTGGGCAGCAACCGGGCCTCCATGCTGGCCTCCATTGATAAGGTGCTGGATTTGAGCAAAAAGCTGGCCAATGATAAGGACAGCAGTCAGTTGTCCCTGTTTGATTTTGGTCTGGACGCGCAGGCGCAGCATCTGGATTTGGATTTGCCGGAGCTGCCGGAATACGGCTTTAAGGAGCTGCTGTATATGGAAAAGGAGACCATTGGTTTTTATGTCAGCGGACATCCTTATGACCCTTACCGTCCTTATGTGCATCGGGAGAATGGGCGCAGTAAAATTAGCCATACTGTGGCAGATTTGTTTGCGGAAGAGGATGGTAGAGAAGTTTCAACTGCCGGGATGATCTGGGCAGTAAACCGCCGTTTTACCAAAAACGGCCAGGCTATGGCCAATTTTGTGCTTGAGGATGAACAGCATTCTCTGCGCTGCACCATCTTTCCTCGTGATTATGAGCGCCTGCGTGACAGCATAACGGACGGCAGAGTGGTTATTGTGCGCGGAAAATTAAAAAACAGCAGCGGCAGTCCGGAACTGACTGTTTCCGAAGTGCTGCCGCCCTGTAAACTGTATTTGCGTATTTCTACTTCACAGTCCTACGAGTTAATTCAATCTGTTCGAGAAATTTTGTCTGGCAGCCCGGGCTTTATTATTACCGAGGCCTATTATGCAGATCAGAAGCGCTATGTGCCTTTCCCTGGCATTAGCGGAGTTGATATTGATTCTCATTTGCTGGATTCTTTGTATGCTGTGCTGGGTAATGACAATGTGGCGGTAAAATAGTTGCCTTTTGGCTTGCTATTTAACGGGTTTGTGTTATACTGAATGTAGATAAGGGAATACTACCCTTGATAAAAACTAAAAACTAAAAAGTAGGAGGCGTTAATATATGAATACTATTACCAAAGATATGGGCATTATGGAAATTGTTGAAAAATGGCCGGAAACCGTTGAGGTGCTGATGAACTCTGGCATGGGCTGCATTGGCTGCGCAGCTGCGCATTTTGAATCTATTGGTGACGGTGCAGCTGCACATGGCCTGGATGTAGATGCTTTGATGGTTCGCCTGAATGAGGCTGTTTCCAAAGAAGCTTAAGCGTATACAAAATTTGCTCGTACCAGTAGAACCACTCTGAAGAGAGTGGTTCTACTTTTATCTCATTCTAATAGGCCTTCTACTGCTGGTTTTTCTGGGAGGACGGCCAATGGTATTGCCTTCCATTCCCGCATCCATATTGGGCGCTTGCTGCTCATGTGTAGGTAGGGGAGAGATTTCCACGTCTGGAATGATAATGCGTGTACCTTCCTCCAGACGCTCATATTTGCTGAAACGTAAATTGTAATAGAGCAGGCGGGATAAGGGAACCATGAAGATTTGTGCTATTTGAGCCAGTGTATCCCCCTCATGCGTGGTATAAATGCATGGCCGGATGCTGGGGTCCTCCGTGCAGGAGGGAAGCTGCATGCTGTTGCCTGCACTGGGGTTGCTGTCACCTGGCTGTTCTGTCCATACCTCTGGGATGTTGATTTGCTGTCCAACGGATATGTAATTGGGATCATTGATTTCCGGGTTTGCTGCAATCAACGTGTTTAAATCCACCTGATACTGACGGGCTATTTTCCACAGCGTATCCCCTTTTTTTACAGTATATACAATCATATGCTATCCTCCCATAAATCTTTCTGAGTTATTCTATGGCGGCGCTGCTCCGCGAGTGCCTGGCCGGATATTTTTTATTTATGCGGAATAAAGGGAACCAAAAAACATTGTCGAATAAAATATGATTAGACAAATTTTTGCGATTGGATAATCGCGTTTTAAAGGGTGAACACAGGAATGACGGGAAAAAAGGTAGATATAACGAGTGGCTGCCAGTGGCAGCTGATTCGTGAAGAAGCTGCAAAGCTGGCCGAAACATTGAGCCAAAGCACGGAGTATCGGCGCTTTCTGGCCGCACGCGATCGTCTGTCTGAAAGCGACAATGCAAGCGCCTTGGCGGAACTACGGCAGCGGCAAATGGCTTTGCGTTTATGCAGCAGCTTTATAGAAGATACGGAAGATGATTTGAGTGAATATGATAGTCAATACATGTTGCTGGCGCAGGACCCTTTAATCAGCGACTATTTATTTGCCGAGGGCCGCTTTTTCCGGCTGATTGCCGATGTGGAAAAGGTTTTTAGCGAGCGGCTTGATTTGTGGCAGGACGAGGATAGCACCAGCTCCCATTTGGAGACTGATATTAACCTGAACTAGCTATGCATTTCGTTGCTTTCCAAAATGATTTATGTTATAATGATGGCCTTGGGTAAATATGCTGTTTTATTAATTACCGTTTGACAGGAGGAAATTCAACTTGTTTATGCAGAAAATTCGTCAGTCGACGAAAAAACACCGCAAGCTGTTAATTGTCATTGTTGTTCTGCTTATGGTCGGCGTAGTCGGCTCTTTTGCGGTTTGGGATTCCAGTCAGAATAATCTTGGCAATACTACCGATACTTTAACATATGCACAGCAGGCAGATGTATATAAACAATATATTGCTTCCCTGGAGCCGGAAAACATAACGGATGCCAGTTATGAAGATGCTCTGTCCTTGGCTCAGTTATGCTATTCTCTCTATTATTATAGCAATTATGCAGCAAATTATGAGCTGGAAGATGAGAGTGAGATAGAGGCTTATATGGCTGATGCTTCTGCCGCGTTGGAAAAGAGCGCACTGTATTACCAGCAGGCTATTGACACTATTCCGGAGGGCAGTTCCGATGATACGCTGGCAGGCCTTTATGCAAACTTGGCCTCTGTGCAGCTGGTATCCGATGATACGGAATCGGCTTTAGCCAATTTTGATATAGCCCAAGAATTGGCACCCAACGACGGTACTGTAGCCAGTCTGTATGCCAATTACCTGTATACCTATGCCGAGGATGGCGGTTACGAGGTGGCTAAAGCCTATCTGGAAGGTATATTGGCTAATTTGGAGGAAGGTACAGAGGATTATATCCAGATTACGGAAGAAATTGCTCAATATGATGCAATCGAGGAGTATTACCAGCAGCTGCTGGAGGCGTTGCAACAGCAGGCTGAGGATAGCGCTGATACCAATGATACTGCAGACAGCAATCTGGATACAGAGTCTACGGATACCACCGATACAACTGACTCAGTCAATCAGGAATAAAAGAACGAACTGGCTGTGGGCAAAGATTTGCCTCATATAGAAATATATGGGGCATTCTTTTTATCAGTTATGCTTTCATTTGGGGAAAAGCTGGTTCTGCCCGAGAAATTCTTGACATAAGTATAGATTAAAACAAGATATTGGTGCTTATTATGACAGATGCTATTATTGAGGCTTTATCTGGTTTGCCAGATGGGTGGAAAGTCTTTTTTTTGGCTATGTTTCCTGTAACGGAATTGCGTGTGGCCTTGCCGTTAGGGGTGGCGTGGGGGCTGCCAGCCTTTGACGCTTTTTTGTGGGCCATTGCTGGTAATTTTATTCCCATTGCGCCATTACTTTTAATGCTGCGCTGGGTTATGCAGCAATTGTCCAGAATTCCCTGTTTTGTTCGTCCCTTAGAAAAATTATCTGCTTATGGCCACAGCAACGGCGAAAAGGTGCGCCGCTGGGGCTGGCTGGGATTAATGTTGCTGGTTGCTATACCCTTGCCGGGTACTGGTGTATGGACCGGCTGCCTGGTAGCTTCTTTGCTGCATCTTGATTTTTGGCATTCCCTGAGCGCGATTACCTTGGGAGAAATAGTAGCGGGTATCGCTGTTTCGCTGGTCACGCTTAGTCTTGTCAGCGTGGGGGGCACGCAGGCTGTTCTGATTCTGGTTGCTGTATTGTTGCTGCTTACCGTAGTTGTTTTTCTGCGGCGGCGTAAAAAGTAATGTGATATGGATGTTTCTCAAAAGACCAACACCGGTTATCTAGGTGTTGGTCTTTTTGCTTTTTTAGGCGGAATTTAAGTCTGGAAAATTTTAATTATTTTTTTCTTAGCTAGAGGAAATCCCATGACAGTGCCGAATAATTTAGGCTAAGTGGAACAAAGTGGAGTAAAGTAGAGCAAATTAGGTTTGGTTGTATTCTATGTTGATAGGTAGCGTTCACCATTCCATTGACGCCAAAGGGCGCTACATAGTACCATCCAAGTTCCGTTCGGATCTCGGCAAGCAGTTCGTGATTACGGAGGGGACGGATGGCTGTCTGTTTGTTTTTACGCTAGCACGCTGGGAAATTGTTTCCAGTCAGTTGGCAGGACAGCCCGCACGGGATGAAGAAGCACGCCGTTTTAAACGCAATTTTTTCTCCAATGCCTTTGATTTGGAAGCAGACGCGCAATTTCGGGTGGTGGTTCCTCCGGAGCTGCGTAAAATGGCTGGCTTGGATAAGGATATTGTGACGGTTGGTGTTTGTACGCATTTGGAAATCTGGGATGCCGAAGCCTGGGAGCGCTATAACTCTGAGCAACCTATTTCTGCAGACAGCAAAGCAGATCTGCTTTCCGGGGTAATCCTATAATGAATGAATTTACGCATCTTCCGGTATTGCCGGAGCAGACAATTGCGGCCCTGGCACCCCATGCCGGCGGTGTTTATATTGATGGTACTGTCGGTGGCGGTGGCCATAGTCAGCTTATTTTGTCGGCCAGCGCTCCTGATGGTTTTTTGCTGGGGATTGATAGGGATGAGGAAGCGCTTGCCGCTGCCGCCGTGAAGCTTAAACCTTTTGCCGGACGCTTTGTTTTGAAAAAAGGGAATTATGCGCAGATGCTGCAAATTGCCTCTGCTGCCGGTTTGGAGCAGGCGGATGGAATTTTACTGGACATCGGCGTTTCCAGCCACCAGTTGGATGTTGCAGAACGCGGCTTTTCCTATATGACGGACGCGCCTTTGGACATGCGTATGGATCAGACCCAGGGTGTGACGGCAGCGGAGTTGATTGCGCAGGCCGATGAAGCGGAGTTGAGCCGTATCCTATACCAGTATGGTGAGGAAAAATGGGCCGCGCGCATTGCCGCCTTTATCGTTGCGGAAAGAGAAGAACAGCCTATTCTTCGTACCGGCCAGCTGACTGCGCTGATAAAAAGAGCAATACCCAAAAGTGCTCGTGAGAAAGATCAGCATCCTGCTAAACGCAGTTTTCAAGCGCTGCGCATTGCGGTTAATGGCGAGTTGCTTGCGCTAGAGCAGGGGTTGGAAGCCGCTATCTCTCTACTCAAGCCCGGCGGCGTACTGGCTGTTATTAGCTTTCACTCACTGGAGGATAGGATAGTGAAGGATTGCTTTCGTTTCCATTCTACATCCTGTATTTGTCCACCGCGTCAGCCTGTGTGTACCTGCGGGCATCACGCGGATGTTAAGCTGCTGAACAAAAAGCCGCTGATGGCCAGTGAAGCAGAACTACAGGCCAATCCTCGTAGCCGCTCCGCACGTTTGCGAGCCGTTGTAAAACAGTAATGCACAGCAATGTTTCAGGATAAAGCAAGGAAAAAAAATCAAATAGTTCTAAAAAACAGGGAGGAAAAGTAATATGGCAATGACGGAACACGCCTATTCTTACGAGGCCGCACGATCCTTTGAGGACAGACGCATACAGGTATTGGATGGCAGCGCTGCACGTAAGCGTGCCAATGCCCAACGAATGCAAAAAGTTAAACTGGCTGTTGGCGTTGTTGCCGTGTTGGTTTACCTGCTTGGTGTTGTATTTATGGAAGCGAAAATAACCATTGCCGGTACACAGATTAATACTATTAATGCTCAGATTTCCGATTTGCAGCAGCAATCTGCGCGGCAGGATTTGACCATTGGCGCGCTGTCTTCCAACGAGCGGATTGAAACCTATGCGATGACCTATTTGAACATGGTTTATCCAGAAGCGGATCGTGTTTATTATTTGGGAGAAGAAACCTCGCTCAATATTGCGGCTGGTCTGAATCAGCAAACAGCTACCTCTTCAGAGAGTGATGAAATTGTTGATGAGAGTACATTATGGACTGCAATTAATGATTTTATGAGTAATTTCTTTGGCAATACAGCTTTGGCTACTTCGGAATAAACTACTATATTGGGAAATAAGGAGAACGATTTATGGCGGCAGCGAAAATCAACATGCGGCGCAGAATGACTTTTATTCTGATAATGACATTGTTGTGCTTGGCTGCCGTTGTCGTTAAGTTATTCATTATTCAGTTTGTACAGGGTAGCTTTTTGCAGGAGCAAGCTAAAACCTACCGTACGCGTTCCCTGACTGTATCCGCCTCGCGCGGTACCATTTACGATGCTAAAGGAAACAAAATGGCTGTTAGCTTAACAGCGGATTCGGTAGGCGTTTATACCAGCCAGGTTAAGGCGTCGGGCAGAGAACATGAGATTGCCGAGACGCTGGCCGGGCTTTTGGAAATGGATTTTGAAAGTGTATATCAGAGAATAACTTCCAGCAGCAGCTTTGTCTGGATTAAGCGCAAGGTGGATTTTGAGGTTTCCAATTTGATTCAGTATGAGAATTTGCCGGGCGTAACCATTGTAGAGGAAACGCAGCGTTATTACCCCTTTGGTACTTTGGCTGCGCATGTGCTGGGATTTGCCGGCGTGGATAACCAGGGGCTGGAGGGTGTAGAATTGTCCCTGGAGGACTGGCTGGTTGGTGAGGATGGTAGTATCGTTGGTCTTTATGATGCAAATGAGCAGGCTATCCCTCAGACAGATTATGATTATGTTGCACCGGTAGATGGCAATGATGTGTACTTGACAATCGATTCCAATATTCAATACTTCTGTGAGCGCGAGTTAGCAAAGCTGATGGCCAGCGATACGCCGCCTAAGCGGGCGGGTATTATCATTATGGATCCAGATACCGGCGCTATTGTGGCTATGGCCTGTTCAGACCCCTATGATCCCAATAGTTGGGATGATTATGAAAGCTCCTCCTGGCGCAACTGGCTGGTTAGCGATTCCTATGAGCCAGGCTCTACCTTTAAGACGATTACCCTGGCTACAGCTTTGGAAGAGGGTACGGTAACACCGAGCAGCAGCTTCTATGATAGCGGCTCTATCCGTGTAGCAAACGCTAACATTGGTTGCTGGGCCAGTGTACCGCATGGACAGCAAACCTTGGCAGAGGCGGTTTCCAATTCCTGCAATCCAGCCTTTGTGCAGATTGCCCAGAGTATAGAAAACAAACAAAGTGGTTTATTTTATAGTTATATTGAGTCCTTTGGCTTTAATGCGCTCACCGGGGTAGATCTTCCGGGTGAGGCAACGGGAATTATTCAGGCGGAGAGTAACCGTGGTCCGGTTGAAATTGCTACCACTGGTATTGGTCAGGGCATCGCCGTAACGCCTATTCAGCTGATTACCGCCGTTTGCGCCATTGCAAACGATGGCATTCTGCTTGAGCCGCAAATTGTCTCTCAGGTGCGCGACGGGGAGGACGTTATCTATGAGATGCAGACCAAAGAGGTACGTCGCGTGATCTCTGCAGAAACAGCGCAGACTGTGCGTAGTATGATGGAAGGCGTGATTACCGATGGTTCCGGTAAAAATGCTGCCATTGATGGCTATCGCATCGCTGGTAAAACTGGTACTGCGCAGAAAGCGGAAAACGGTGTTTATGCCAGTGGTAAATATGTTGCTTCTTTTATTGGCATGGTACCGGCGGAAGACCCGGAACTGGTTTGCCTGGTTGTAGTTGACGAGCCGAGTGGTGTTTATTACGGCTCTCAGGTTGCGGCTCCGATCTTTAAGTCTGTGATGTCCGATACGCTGCGTTATTTGGGTATAGAACCGGATTCCAGTATCATCACCGAAGATGGAGAAGATGACGACAGTATTCTCGTGCAGGTACCCGGGGTAGTCAATCTTGACGTGGACAGCGCAGTTGCCCTGTTGGCTGAGATGGGACTGAAGGCGGAAATCAACGGTGAGGGGCCGTTGGTTACTTCGCAGTCTCCTCTAGCTAGCTATTATGTAGAGAGCGGCAGCATGGTCGTCTTGTACACCGGAGGGATTACGGAGAACCAGGATGGATCAAGCCGCGTTACCGTGCCAAATCTGGTGGGTAAGCGCCTGGCTGCTACCGCCAATCTGCTCTCTGCCATGGGATTAAGCTTGGTTCCTGAGGGCAGCGGCGTGGCCTATGATCAAAACCCGGCGCCTGGTACGGTTGTGGAATCTGGCAGTACGGTCACGGTATATTTTCAGGATGAATCGACCGTCATCAACGTAGTGGAATAGAACGCCTTTGTGAATAATAAATGGAAAAGGAGCTGATACCATGACGCTTAATGATATAGTGCAGGCCTTGCCTTTCGAGCCGGTCATCCATGGCATGCTGGATATGGAGCAGGAGATAAAGGGCATAGCCTATGACTCACGGCAGGTAAAACCTGGGTTTGTTTTTGTGGGGATTCCCGGTGTGCAAGCAGATGGGCATGCCTTTATCCCGCAGGCCATTGCCAATGGCGCGCTTGTCATTGTGGCGGAGCGCACGGTTGCGCTGCCAGCCGGTGTCTGTTTGCTGCTTGTTCCGAATAGCCGCGTTGCGATGGCGTATATTTGCGCCAGGTATTTTGATAATCCGGATCGGAAAATGAGATTAATTGGGGTAACCGGTACCAATGGCAAGACAACTACTACCAATATTGTGAAATATTTGCTGGAGCAGGCTGGTCATACCTGCGGCTTGGTTGGCACGGTTGGCGGTATGGCGGGCCAGGAGCCTCTGCCGGAGCATTTGTCCGCTTCCACTACGCCGGAATCCTTGGAATTATTTAATCTGTTTGCTCTGATGGTGGACAAGTCCTGTGATTATGCGGTAATTGAGGCATCCTCGCATGCGCTGGAGCAGGGACGCGTTTCTGCCTGTTACTTTACCGGCGCGGTCTTTACTAATCTTACGCAGGATCATCTGGATTATCATGGCAGCATGGAGGCCTATTGTCAAAGCAAGACCAAATTGTTTGCCATGCTGCATGAATCGGGCTATGGCGTGGTCAATGCCGATGACCCCTATGCTGAGCAGTTCATTGCTGCCAGTGCCGCGCCGGTCTGGACATATGGAGAAGCGGAAAACGCCGATTTACAGTTAATCAGTTACAGCGCATCCATCACTGGTATGCATTTTCAGGTAAAGTATCTGGGCAATTTATATAAGGTAAAAATGCCGTTAATTGGTAAGTTTAATATTTATAACGCTATGGCTGCCATGTGTGTTGCGCTGGCAGAAGGCCTGGCTATTGAAGATGTGCAACGCTGGCTCCAGCAGGCACCGCAGGTGGCCGGACGCTTTGAACTCATTGACGAAGGGCAGGATTTTGCCGTTGTGGTTGATTATGCGCATACACCTGATGGCTTGGCTAATGTTTTAACTGCTGCCCGGAAGCTAAAACCGCGGCAGTTGATTACGGTTTTTGGCT
Source organism: uncultured Clostridia bacterium (assembly GCA_944391235.1). Lineage (GTDB taxonomy): Bacteria > Bacillota > Dehalobacteriia > UBA4068 > UBA4068 > CALXSV01. The sequence goes on from CALXSV010000171.1 coordinate 18,049, forward strand.
GCGGTGGCGATAGGGACAAGACCAAGCGGCCGATTATGGGACGTATTGCTGGGCAGATGAGCGATGTCTGTGTTCTTACCTCGGATAACCCGCGCACTGAGAATCCACTGGCGATACTGGACATGGTTGAGGACGGCATTCGTACGGTTAACCATAATTATCTTGTAAAAGAGGATAGGGCCGAGGCCATTCAAATTGCGCTGGCTATGGCGCAGACTGGAGATATGGTGGTACTGGCCGGCAAGGGGCATGAGGATTATCAGGTGATTGGTACGGAGAAGATTCATTTTGATGACCGTGAGGTTGCCCGTACTCTATTGCGGGCCCGTTTGCAAAAATAGAATTCTAATGACATCTGAGGATTGAAAAATGTTCACTGTGCATGCTGCTAACTGGCTTTCTATCTGTATAATCATAATCATTTCTGCTGCGCTGACTGCTATCGTGGGTTACTTTGTCTTGCCTTTGCTGGTTCGGCTGAAGGTGGGACAGACCATTCGCGAAGAGGGGCCCCGATCGCATCAGGGAAAGTCTGGTACGCCAACCATGGGCGGCCTGATTTTTATCATTGCCATGCTGATCATCTTTTTTTTGTTTTGCGGAACGCAGCCCTGGCACTGGTTATGGCTTTTTTCCTTTTTAAGTTTTGCGCTGATTGGCTTTTTGGATGACATGTATAAGGTAGTTTTGCACCGCAACCTTGGCTTGACGGGAAAGCAGAAACTAGTCGGTCAGTTTGCCGCAGCAATTATTCTGCTGCTGATGAATCATTTCCTATGTGGACGCGGTACAGCGATTTACCTTCCGGTTTCTCTGTTTAGCGGCTCCATGAAGGTTTGGTTTGATTTGGGATGGTTTTACTATCCTCTGATTGCGGTGTTTATGGTTGGTGTTGTCAACGCCGTCAATCTTACGGATGGTTTGGATGGCTTGGCTGCTGGCGTTAGCATTCCGGTTTTCTTTGGCTTTATGCTGGCTGCGATTGGTTTTGTCAGCATACATGCTTTCACAACAGATTTGGTGGTGTATGCAGCTGCTATGCTGGGATGCTGTCTGGGCTTTCTGCTATACAACCATTATCCCGCACGGGTGTTTATGGGTGATACGGGCTCCATGGCCTTGGGCGGCGCTGTGGTTGGCTTTACGCTGGTTATGCGTTTGGAAGTGGTTTTAATTGGCTTTGGGCTGGTTTATTTGCTGGAGGCTGCTTCCGTGATGCTGCAGGTGATGAGCTTTAAGCTTACTGGTAAGCGTATCTTTCTCATGAGTCCTCTGCATCACCATTTTGAGTTAAAGGGATGGCGGGAGACAAAGGTTACAGCTGTCTTTTGCCTGGCTTCCGCTGTATTTGTGTGCCTTACATTAGTTTTGTGTGTAATTTGATTTTGCCAGGAGGCTGAATATGAAAATAAAAGGGAAGCGTGCGCTTGTGGTTGGCGCAGGAAAAAGCGGGATTGCATCCTGTCGTTTTCTACTGGAACAAGGGGCGTCTGTTATTTTATCCGATTCAAAGCCCCGTGAGGAGTTTGCTTCGTCTGCGGAGATAAAGGACTTGGAGGCCGCTGGTGTAGAGTTGATGCTAGGCAACCAGTTTGCTGAGCAGGTTGACTGGGATTTTGTGGTGGTCAGTCCTGGCGTACCGCCGATGATTCCCATTTTAACGATGAGCCGGCAGGCTGGCTGTGAGGTTTTGGGGGAGATTGAGCTGGCCTACCGTTTTGCCAGTGCACCCTTTCTTGGCATAACGGGAACCAACGGAAAAACTACAACCACGGCTTTATTGGGGTTTATTTTGCAAAATTGTGGTAAGAATGTATTGGTAGGGGGAAATATTGGAGAGCCCTTAGCCCTTACGGCACCCAAGTTTACTGGTGATTATATTGTAGCGGAGCTTTCCAGTTTTCAATTGGAAAGCTGCATTGATTTTCATGCGCATATTGGGGTTTATCTGAATCTAACGCCTGACCATCTGAACCGACATGGAACCATGCAGGCTTATGCAGAGGCTAAGGAAAGACTGTTTGCCAATATGACGGACAAGGATTATGCTATTTTATCTGCAGACGATGCCCCGGTGCGCGCTGTGGCAGAGCGTACCGCAGCGCAGGTTCTATGGTTTAGTCTGGAGCAGATTGTGGATAATGGTATGTATTTTGACGGAATACAGATTGTTGTGCGAGAACATGGTCAGACTGTGCATACGATACCTGCCTGCGACATATATATCAAAGGAAGGCATAATATGCAAAATGCTATGGCTGCAGCGCTGGCCGCACATGCTGTGGGTGTAGATTATACTAGCATTGCCACTGCTTTGGCCAATTTTCCGGGTGTTGCGCATCGGCTGGAGTTTGTTTGCGAAAAGGATGGCGTGGTTTATGTTAACGATTCCAAGGGTACCAACCCAGCCAGTACCTATCAGGCGTTGCTTGCTTATGAGCAGCCGATGATTCTGCTGCTCGGCGGTTATGATAAAGGCAGTGATTTTTCTCTGCTTTTCCAGGAAATTCCGCGAAGGGTGCGTCGCCTCATTCTCTACGGCGATGCCCTTCCTTCCCTTATGCGTGCAGCAGAACAGGCGGGTTTTAAAAACTATGAGGTGGCGGATAATTGCCGCGACGCCATTCTACGCGCAGGCAAGGCTGCGCATAGTGGCGATGTTGTCATGTTCTCTCCAGCCTGTGCCAGTTGGGATGAATTTGATAATTTTGAGCAGCGCGGCGATCTGTTTAAGCAGATGGTTCTTGGAAAATAAACAAGGGGAGTGTAGGCGGATGTGCGGGCTGCGCATACTATGCCTGGCCTGAAACAGTCCAAGAGGGGATATCGTTCATGTTAAAAGGACAAAAGCAGACACAACATTGCGATAGATGGTTACTGGTGGCCTCCATGCTCTTGCTGGCCTTGGGTATTATCATGGTGTTTTCATCCAGTCAGTATTTTGCACAGTATGCTCCTTATAATGACGCTTATTACTTTTTAAAGGAGCAGCTGAAAAATGCCGCAGTGGGTGTTGTCCTGATGGTCCTTGCCTACCGGGTTCCCTATGACTGGTATTATAAACTGAGTTTGCCCGTTTTTGGCGTTGTCACCGCATTACTGGTTTTCATGGTTGTTAGCTCGCAGATTGAAACCATTGGCGGCGCGCAGAGGTGGCTGGAGATTTTTGGTTTTTCCTTCCAGCCTTCAGAGTTGTCAAAAATTGCCATGCCCATGCTGCTAGCCAATTTTTGTGTGCACCGCGCAAAACAGATTTCTACCTTTACGCATGGCTTTGTTCCCGGAATGCTGATTGTCGGTGTGATTTCCGGCTTGATTTATTTGCAGCAGGATTTGTCCTCTGCCATGGTTGTGGCTGCCTCCGGGATTATTATTCTTTTTTGTGCTGGGTTGCGGGTTAGTTATCTGCTTGCAACCGGTGGCGCCGGCCTGGCGCTTGTTCTGGCCGCCATTTTTTCTACAGAGTATCGTATGGAGCGTGTTTACGCCTGGTTTGACCCTTGGGCGTACGCCTCGGACGAGGGCTGGCAAACCGTGCAGTCTCTGATGGCCATTGGCAGTGGTGGTTTAAGTGGCGTTGGTCTGGGCAGCGGCGGCAGCAAATGGTGCTACCTGCCGGAGCGTCATACAGACTTTATTTTTTCTGTTTACTGCGAGGAAACCGGCTTTCTTGGTGGTCTGTTTATGCTGCTGTTAATTGCCTTTATTATTTGGCGCGGTATTCTCGTTGCCGTTAAAGCGCCGGATAATTATTCTGCTTTACTCGCCATTGGTTTAATTAGCTGCATTGGCGTGCAGTCGATAGTCAATCTCTTTGTTTGCGCCGGATTGTTCCCGGTAACAGGTGTAACCTTGCCCTTTGTTAGCTACGGCGGAACCTCGCTGGTTGTTTCTATGACTATGATTGGTATGCTGTTAAACATTTCTC
>CALXSV010000172.1 GCA_944391235.1 uncultured Clostridia bacterium
CATACATCTCCGCGGTGCCACCTTGTTTTGGCCTGTCTCCAGACCCTCAGCAGGATACCATCATATCCCCGACAGCTAACGTGTGTCTCACGTCGGCGCATTAGGCGCCGCCCTCCGCAGGCCATATTATTCAGGATTCCATACGGAGCTTACACCATCCTCCGCTCGCTGTGAAGAAATTGCTCTGATTTTTCTCTGCATCAACGGTTTATTGCTTTCTTCATTCAATTGATGAATTTATTTATACCACAGCTTTCTCCGCTTGTCAAGACTTTTATCCGACAAAAATATGAAAAGCTATAACCTTGCCCAGCGCCTGCTTACACAGCACAAAGATAAAAAAGACCCCCCGGGGGGAATGGGGAGCCCTTTTAACAGATTAAAATTAATATACGCTGACCTGTTTACGGTTACGATCTTTACGCTCAAATTTAACATGGCCATCAATCTTGGCAAACAAAGTATCGTCTTTACCAATACCAACATTGTTACCAGGATGGAATTTGGTGCCACGCTGGCGCACAATAATTGTACCAGCATTGACCAACTGACCATCACCGCGTTTCAGCCCCAGACGCTGCGAAGCAGAATCGCGACCATTGCGCGAACTACCGCCTGCTTTCTTATGAGCCATTTTTCTCCCTCCTTTAAGATAGGATAAAACTTATTGCAAGAAATTAGCACGAAATGGATTCAATCTGCAGCTTGGTGTACGGCTGACGATGACCATTTTTTGTGCGGATGTTCTTTTTTGCTTTATAATGGAATACAACGACTTTTTTACCCTTGCCGTGTTCCAGAACTTTGCAGTTTACTTTTGCCGTTTCAACATACGGTTTGCCAGCAGTTAATTTTTCCCCATCATATACGGCCAAAACCTTATCAATGGTCAACTCGCTGTCCGCATCAACATCCAGCAGCTCTACACGAATAATATCGCCCTCAGCAACTTTATACTGTTTACCGCCAGTTTCAATAATTGCAAACATGATTCTGTTGCACCTCCCCTACTATATAGACTCGCCCGAACCAGGTGATGCCTAGGCATACTTAAACCCTTACAGTGCGGTATGACAACCTCTAAATCATAGCATACACAGATAAAATTTGTCAATTGATTTTGCGCAAAAATGTATATTTTTTCGTTTCTGAACAATTCCGGCGGGAATGTTGTTTACTTCTGCAAACACAATATGGTAAAATACCAAAATCATAGAAAGGAGCTTGTAGGATTTTATGAGGCAAAGCGATTGCGATTCCTTTACTCAAAGCATTGCAGAAGCACTTTCTCCTGCATATAAAAATATGCTGCTGTTGCATTATCCGCAGCTGGATTCTACCAACAATCAGGCGAAACGCCTGCTGTCTAGCATCAAGGCGGAGCAGTTTCTTGTCACAGCACGGCAGCAAAGCGGCGGCCGCGGCAGAAAAGGACGCAGCTATTTTTCGCCACCAGGCAATGTTTATATGACCCTTGCCCAACGTCTGCCTGCTGTCCTCGGCGACGTAGTATCCATTACCACCATGGCGTCGGTGGCTGTAGTTCGCGCAGTTACCCGGCTCAGCCACCTGCAAACACAAATCAAATGGGTAAACGACGTTTACTATAAAGGGAAAAAAATCTGCGGTATATTATGCGAGCTACTGGCAGACCCGCAGGATGCATATGGCTACTGCCTGCTTATTGGCATTGGCGTCAATATCGGCCACAATGATTTTCCCGTAGAATTGGCGGATCTGGCCACTTCTCTGCCAGATGACCAACTGTCCGCACCCACGCTGATTGCCGAAATTGTCAATCAACTCCTGGCGCTCATTACACAACCAGAAAATAAAGCATACCTGACCGACTACCGCAAACACTCCCTTGTCCTGGGCAAAGCAATCAACTACTGGCAAAATGGCCAGCCTTACAGCGGCATTGCCATCGATATAGACGAGCAGGCAGCCCTGCTGGTTCAGCATGCGGACGGCACTATACACCGCTTGGACAGCGGTGAAATCAGCATACGACTAGAAAACACATGAAGCACAAAGCAAACATAGCCTAGGGCATACAGGCACATCAATCTTCCATAGCATTGCGGATACGTTGACGTGTACGCTCTTCACCCAAAGCCTGACTAATCTCCCATAAATCCGGAGAATTGAGGCGGCCGGTAATCGCCACGCGGATAGCATTGCTGACATCTACAATACTGCCCCGGTATAGCTCGGGATTCTTTTTGTATTTCTTAGGCTGCAAGGCAAAGTTAAGCGCCTCGCAAATAGCACGGACTTTGGCAAACCACTGTGCGTTATCATCCGTAAAATCCAGGCCAACCAAATAACGGCTAAAGATTTCTTTACGCAACGATGCATCCACATGCTCAGGCCAAGCATCCTCCTGTTTAAAACGTTCATCATAGTAGAAGGAAAGGAACTGCACCGCCTGCCGCCATGTAATCAAATCCTTACGGGGACGGGCACCCTGTTTGCCCAAGGCCAGAATTTTTTCTGCATAGTCTCTGTCCCGCTTAAGCAAAGCTGCAAATTCTCTATCAAACTCCTCGCACCAGGCCAGCAAGCCATCATAAACCTGCGCAGCCGGCATTGCGCATAGCACCTCTTTACTGATATCATCCAACTTAAGCAAATCAAATAAGGCACCGCTAGTACTCATTTTTTCCGTACGGAAAGGAAACTCCGTTAAAGGTAACTGCGGATTGTCCAACCGCCACTGCTCATAGTTAGAATTCAACACAGTAAGGAGATATTCCCACACCGCCTGCGGCAAATAGCCGTCGCTGTGATAATAAGCCAAAGCCAGTTCCGGATCCTTGCGTTTACTCAGTTTGCGCTTTACTTCACCATCCATTTTCATCAATTGCGCAGTATGGCAGTATACGGGACGCGTCCAGCCCAGAGTATCAAAAACCTCCACATGCATTGGCAGGGTAGCCAGCCACTCCTCACCACGCACCACATGCGTGGTACGCATAAAGTGATCATCTACAACATGTGCAAAATGGTAGGTGGGAATGCCATCGCTCTTTAAAAGCACAAAATCCTGATAGTTCTCCTGTATTTCCAGTTCACCGCGAATCCCATCATAAACCTTTACGCTGTTTTCCGCGCAGCCTTTGCTGCGGAAACGGAGCACAAAGGGCTTGCCTGCCGCCAAATTGGCTTCTATCTGCTCATAGCTTAGATTGCGACAGGTAGCAAATTCGCCATAATAGCCAAAGTTGAGCTTTTGAGCAATTTGCCGTTCTCTTAAGGCCGCCACCTCGTCTTCCGTACAAAAGCAGGGGTAAGCACAACCGCTCTGCACCAAAAATTTGGCTATAGTCTGATAAATTTCCTTACGCTGGCGCTGGCGATAAGGACCATAGGCGCCGAACTCGCCGCCGGCAGTAGCACCCTCGTCAAAATGTACGCCAAAATAATGCATGGCGGAAAGAATGGTCTCTACGGCACCAGGCACCTCACGCTTGGCGTCTGTATCTTCAATTCGCAGAAAAAACACGCCATTGCTCTGATGGGCCAAGCGTTCACCGATGACTGCATTATATAAATTTCCCAGATGCACAAAGCCGGTCGGGCTGGGGCCAATGCGGGTTACTTTGGCATTGGCTGGCAGGTCGCGCGGTGGAAACATCTTTTCCAAATCAGCCGGCGTTTTGTTAATATCCGGGTAAAGCAGCTGTGCTAATTTGTTATAATCCATAATCTTACCTCAACACTCTCTCGTTAAAATCTTTAACATATGCTGGCAAAATCCAGACATACTACATTATTATAGCAACCCGTCTGGCATCCCGCAAGTAGCAGGACAAGCCTTTTGTGAAATCAAATATTTATAGTGAATACGTTAGAAAACAGAGAAGGGGCAGTATAAATGGTAAAATTCGACAATATAACCAGAGGAAAGCCAATATAATTGTTTGCTTTTTTTACACAATGTTGTATAATAAAATGTGGAAAATCATAAGGAGGACTATGACTATGGGCAAAGATATTGTTACCGAGCTGGGCGTAATTGAATTTAGCCGCGACTTGATTGGCAATCTAGCCGGTATTGCCACCACCGAGTGCTTCGGCGTAGTCGGCGTGGTCAGCAATCGGCTGAGCACTGGTATTAACGATCTCCTGGGAAGGGAATCCCTATCCAAAGGCGTGGATGTTGCCTTTGGTGAAGATACACTGCAAATACGTGTAAACGTAGTTGTCAGCTATGGCGTTCGCATTACCACAATCGCCGATAATATAATCAAAAACATTAAGTATACCATAGAAAGATATACGGGACTTAAGGTAGATAAGGTTGAAGTAAGCGTACAGGGTATTCGCTTAGTCAATTAGCCAACACAAGGAGGAACACGATGCCAACGAATATTTCCCGAATGGATACAGCAATGCTCCGTTGCTTTTTACTGGGTGGCTGTAATCGTCTGGGTATGGATAGAGAAGAAGTCAATGCACTGAATGTATTTCCTGTACCAGATGGCGACACCGGCATTAATATGTATCTTACCGTCAGCTCGGCGGGCAAAAAGATTCTTAACGCTCCGGACAGTTACGGCGTAGGCCGGCTGGCGGCAGATTTTTCGCAGGGCTCTCTAATGGGCGCGCGCGGTAACAGCGGCGTCATTCTATCGCAGATTTTCCGTGGATTGGCTGTAGCTTTAAGCGAAAAAAAAACCATCACAGCCAAAGAGCTGGCTGCTGCATTACAAAAGGGTGTGGATTTATCCTACAAATCTGTAATGAAGCCGGTTGAAGGTACCATTATCACGGTATACCGTTTATTTGCGCAGGCAGCAACGACCGCAGCGCAAAGGGGCGCCAGTATAGACGATATGCTGCTCAAGGCTTTAGAGGCGGGTGCGGACGCCCTGGCTAACACGCCCAACCAGTTGCCTGTACTTAAAGAGGCGGGTGTAGTGGATGCCGGAGGCAAGGGCCTGCTCAGCTTCCTCACCGGCGCTACAGAAGCCTTAATGGCGGGCGACTATGCCAGCATAACCCTGATAGACATTAACGGCAACGCTGCGAC
>CALXSV010000173.1 GCA_944391235.1 uncultured Clostridia bacterium
CTAGCAATGAGAATGCGAGAAAGGGTTTTCCAAAATCCGGAACAGCATGCACCTCTTTCCCCCCCCCCTGGCAGTAGGGGTGGCGAGCTATATTGAAGCTGGTACGGTTTCGCGACTGTGTGCATGGTGGGCTTGCTTTGTCCCTGGGGCGCCGATCCAGTGACCGGGGCAGTCTGCTGCATCTATGTGCTTTCTCCGTTTGCTCCTTAATTGGTAGCAACATCTTCCCGCAATAATGTTTTGGGACAATCTCGCGTCCGATATGTGGCGCCTTAATCGCAACCGCCCGTGGTAAATCCGCAGGGGGTAGCTTACGCTGTTTTACTTCTTCACCAAGCTTCAGCCATGCGTTATCTAAACCGCTGTAATTGCCGTTGTCAACCCTGTTATTCAGCGAAGTGAAATCCATAATAAGAATAAGCGGGCACTGTATGAGAAAGTAGATATTTCCTTTATTGCTGAAAGAGATACAGGAAAACTGCAGGCCTATAGGCTAATCGCTCGAAAAGAAAAAACAGTGTAATCTCAATTCAGGGTTTACACTGTTTTCTTTTTCAGGCTTTGTCCTTGTGGAGAGCGGGCTTCTTCTGGCGTACTTGTTTACCTTTTGCTCTTTTTTCCGGGTAGCGCTTTGGTTAAATTTTCCGTTACGCCTTGCGTGCGAATCTCTTTTTCCTTTTTCAGCAATATGCCAAAGCAGTACTTTAGAACCTCAGCGGTTGCGGGGTCATCAAAGGCAGCTTGGATGGCTGCCAATGTTTGCTTGGGTTGTTTGAGCAGTTGACTCAGTGTGCTGGCTGAAGTATTGTTGCGCAGGGCAAACAGCTTTTGTACAAATAGCTTGCGCTGCTCCATATCCATATCGTTTACCCAGGCGTGTAAGGTCTTGTCTTTGCGCTCGCTGCCACTATGCAGCTTGTCCGCATAGATAAAGCGCGTGCCTTTTACCTGCCAGGTTAACCCATCATGCTGAGCAATACCAGAGGCGCTGCTGGTAATGACCTGATAGCTGCTTTCGTGCTCCAGGAGTATTCCAACTGTGGAGCTCTGTGGGAGCAGGGTCCGAACCCGGTTACGGATGCGCTGATAGTTCTCCTTTTCTAGTATGGCGATATGAAAACCAGGGCCGTCGTTGTTGTAAACGCCTGCAATTCGCTCCTGTACGGCTGGTTGACAGAAAGCAGATGCATAAATCGCCAGATTACCGCCCTTGGAATGCCCTCCTACGAGCAATTTGTACTGTGCGGAGGATGCTGCGATGAAATTGAGATAATTTGCAGCCTCCATTTGAGCCGGAACAGGGAATTGGTATGCCATATTAAAGTTTTCCTTCCAACCAACAATCGTATCGTCTGTACCACGAAAAGCCACATAGCGCAATTCCTCGTTCAGGGTGAATGTGGTTGCAGAAAACTGTTTTTCTGCCCTTTCATCAATATTGTTAACGTGGGTAGAAAGCCGTATATTCTGAAAGCGCGGGCAATTGGCTGCTTCACTGAGGAGATCCTGTATGCCATCCGGTACGAGAACGCCCAGCGCGCCTTTGCGGTATGGGTGGATGATAAAATACCTACGTGCTACCTCTTTGAGCGTCATTCCTTCTTCTGTCGCAATTGGTACTATGCCGGCAAAATCCAGATAACACAGTTCTGCCAGTATGAGATTATCCACTTCATTAAATGGCGCGTTTTTAAAGTCCAAATCTCCGCGCCAAGCCATATAATCAAAAACATTTGGCATCACAAACCCCTCTTTTCTTTTTCTCTATATCTTTATGGTGCGCTATATTTGCCAATAAAATCAGTCATTGCTTTACAGTAGGCAGTTTCACTCAGTAGAAAAGACATCCCATGTCCGGCTCCCTCAACCAGTAGGAGCTGTTTTTCAGCTGTGCAGGCATCATAGGCAGCCTGAGTCATCCAAGGCGGAACAAAGTCATCTGCCTTACCGTGTACAAATAACACCGGACGAGTATTGACCTTCATGGCCTCTAGTGTGGAGTAGTCGCGGAATCCATATCCAGCAAGCATATGCGTTACCACATTCATCAATGGTAATAAAAACCAGACGGGAAGGCGAAAGTAATGTGGCAGCTCCTTTTTTAAGATATCCCAGGGAGAGGTAAATCCGCAATCTGCAATAATACCCCGTACATTATTCGGTAGGCCGCTGCCGCTGGCCATCAGTACGGTACTTGCGCCCATGGACATACCGCAGAGAAAAACCGGCTTTTCTTTACCATAGCGGGCATTGATACAATTTATCCACGCAATACAATCATAACGCTCCAATACGCCAAAGCCTAGGTATTTACCCTCGCTTTGTCCGTGCGCACGCTGATCCACCAGGAGCACATGGTATCCCATCTGGTAGTACAGTTGTGCCGAGCAGCTGAAATCGCTATGCGCTTTAGAGCGGTAACCATGTACGGCGATAATCGTACCGCGTGCCTTTTCGGAAGGCTGCTCAATTAATCTGGCAGCTAGGCGCAGTCCGTCATGGCTGGTAATCCGCAGGGGTATGCTATTCTGTCTTTCTATCCAGTTAATGCCAGCGCGTATTTTCTCCTCATACTTTTCCATTGTCGTTCCCTTTATATGGGAGGGCTTGGCCAAATCCAACTCTCCGCGGCGTTTACAGGCCTTATTTACACAATAAATCCCCAGCGCTATATAAGCAAGCAGCAGAATGATAAAAATAGCGGCAATCAACATAAAGATGGACACTTCCTTTACTCAACAGCCTGATAAAAAGGCATACATCCTGACCATTTGCAGCTTCTCTTCTTTTTATATGTTATAGCGCGCGGCAAAAAATGTCAATCTTCGACCCCGCTTACAAGGAAAATTGTCCAAAAGGTTGCTTTTTGCTTGTGTAACGATATATAATAAGATATTACCTTAATATTGTGAAAAGCGAAGTATCAATATGTGCTTTTACAAGGGAGGATGAATATGGCAATTTTACTGGCAGGAGGGTGTGGCTACATTGGCTCCCATACGGCTGTTGAGCTGATTCAGGCTGGTTATGAGGTAGTGATAGCGGACAATCTGAGCAATAGCTCCGCTAAGGTGATTGATCGCTTATTTTCTATCACAGGCGTGCATATTCCCTTTTACGAAATAGATGTATGCGATCGTGTTGGTCTTGAGCAGGTGTTCCAGCAGCATAAAATAGAGGCGGTTATTCATTTTGCCGCCTTGAAATCCATATCAGAATCTGTGGAATTGCCTGTGCTGTATTACCGGAACAATCTTGATGCGGTTCTTAGCCTGATAGAAGTCATGAATCAGTTTTCCTGCAAGCGTTTTGTTTTCAGCTCTTCCGCTACGGTATATGGAGACGCTACGCCTCCCTGTGTGGAAACCATGCCGACAGCTTTGCCCACCAACCCCTATGGTAGAACCAAACTGATGACAGAGCAGATTTTAAGCGATGTGGCCTTGGCGGATAAGGATTTCTCTGTGGTGCTGCTGCGCTATTTTAATCCCATTGGCGCACATGAGAGCGGCCTGATTGGCGAGGCGCCCAGCGGCGTACCGGCTAATTTGTTTCCTTATTTAACGCAGGTGGCGGCAGGCGAGCGCGCTTATCTTAACATTTATGGGGATGACTATCCAACCGTAGATGGAACGGGTGTACGCGATTATATTCATGTTTGCGATTTGGCTGCCGGTCATGTGTATGCGCTGGATTATGCTGCCCAACATACAGGCGTGGAGATTTTCAATCTGGGACTGGGCTTTGGCTATAGCGTGCGGCAGGTGGTGGCTGCCTTTGAGCGGGTTGTCGGCATCCCTATTCCAACGCGCATTGCCCCACGTCGGGCAGGGGATATTGCCGAAAGCTTTTCCAATCCGGCCAAGGCGCAGCAGGTGCTGGGCTGGAAAGCCAAACGCAATATGGATGATATGTGCCGGGATGCTTGGCGCTGGCAAAAGATGAATCCGCATGGATATGCGGATTAGCAGCTGCAGTTGTGCTCTTATAGAATGGTTAAGAATAAATACCAAAGGAGAATGCATTTATGAGTGATGTTGCAGAATTGTTCGGCAGCATGGTTTTTTCTGATAGCGTGATGAAATCCCGTCTACCCAAGGAAACATACCGCGCATTGCATGATACAATTACCAGGGGAAAGCGTCTGGACAGCAATGTGGCGGCAGTGGTTGCCAATGCCATGAAGGACTGGGCCATTGAAAAAGGGGCTACCCATTTTACGCACTGGTTTCAGCCCATGACCGGCATTACCGCGGAAAAGCATGATAGCTTTATTTCTCCGCAGGCAGATGGAAAAATCATTATGGAGTTCTCCGGTAAGGAGCTTACACAGGGTGAGCCGGATGCTTCCAGCTTCCCCTCTGGCGGTCTGCGCGCTACCTTTGAGGCGCGCGGTTATACGGCCTGGGATCCTACTTCCTATGCATTCATTAAAGAAAAGGTTTTATATATTCCTACCGCCTTCTGCTCCTATGGCGGCGAGGCCCTGGATAAAAAGACGCCTCTGTTGCGCTCCATGGAGGCCATCAATCTCCAAACCCTGCGCATTTTGCGCCTTTTTGGACATAATGATGTGACAGCCGTGCGTACTACCGTAGGCCCGGAGCAGGAGTATTTTCTGCTGGACCGCAAAATGTACGACCAGCGCAAGGATTTGATTTATGCTGGCCGCACGCTGTTTGGAGCAAAACCACCCAAAGGGCAGGAGCTGGACGACCATTATTTTGGTGCGGTTAAACCGCGGGTCGCCGCCTTTATGGACGAGGTGAATCAGGAGCTGTGGAAACTGGGCGTTCTGGCCAAAACCGAGCATAACGAGGCTGCTCCGGCACAGCATGAGTTGGCGCCTATTTTTACGACAGCCAATATTGCTGCTGATCACAATCAGCTGATTATGGAAGTGCTGAAAAAGGTCGCGAAAAAGCATGATATGGTCTGTTTGCTGCACGAAAAGCCTTTTGACTGTGTAAACGGCAGCGTCAAGCACAACAACTGGTCCCTGTGTACCAATACGGGGATTAATCTGCTGGAGCCAGGGGAAACACCGCATGAGAACGCGCAATTTTTGCTCTTCCTATGCGCTGTGATTAAGGCGGTTGACGAATACCAGGATTTGCTACGCCAGTCTGTGGCCAGTGCAGGCAATGATCACCGCTTGGGAGCAAACGAGGCGCCGCCCGCCATTGTCTCCATCTTTCTGGGAGATGAATTATCCGCTATTCTTGATGCGATTGAAGCTGGTACTGCCTATGTGGGGAAGGAGCGCGAGCTGATGAAGATTGGCGTGCACGCGCTGCCTCGCTTTCCTAAGGATACCACAGACCGCAATCGTACCTCTCCTTTTGCCTTCACAGGTAACAAGTTTGAATTCCGTATGGTGGGTTCTTCGGCCTCTATCTCCGGTCCGAATATTGTTATTAATACCGCAGTTGCAGAGGAGCTGCGTCAGTTTGCTGACATTCTGGAGCAAGCGGATGATTTTGGCAGCGCGCTGCATAGTCTAATTCGTCAGGTTATCCATGATCATAAGCGTATTATCTTTAATGGCAACGGCTATGAGGAGGCTTGGGTTGAAGAAGCGGCCCGCCGCGGTTTACTGAACATGCCATCCACTCCGGAATGTGTTTCCGCCTTTTTGGAGCCGAAAAATGTGCAGCTGTTGGAGCGACATCGTGT
>CALXSV010000174.1 GCA_944391235.1 uncultured Clostridia bacterium
CGGCGTATTTTTCCCATGCTGAGGTTTATAAGGCGCACATTTTACTTAGCCGTTGCGGGGATTCTATGCTTCGCGGGGTTTGGCGTATATTGTTATTTACGCGTGGATTCGTACCACACGACCGAAGCCATACCGCCCAGCACGACAAATACTAGAATGAGAATGGAGGTATTGAAGTTGAATTTTGATGGAGCAACCGTGGAGTAGTTGAGTGCAAACAGCGCACCTGCCATTCCTGCGAGAATGGCGCTGGTAACAAAGGCCATCATCTTATAGCGGGTAATGGATAGGCCAACACTTTCCGCTGCAATACGGTTATCGCGAATCGCCATAATGGCCCGACCTTGTCTGCTATTGATTAAATTGAGCACTACAAACAGAGTGATGAGGATAAGGATAAAACCTGCGGTAAAGGAGGAGAGCTTGGTGATGCCCGTAGCGCCCATCGGTCCTTTGATAACCATTTTACCTCCTTCTAGCAGGTTGATTTTCTCGCTGGCAGTTGCAATATGAATGCCAGCAGAATCTACACCAACATAAATAATGTTGAGAATGTTTTTGATAATTTCACCAAAAGCTAGAGTAACAATGGCCAGGTAATCGCCACGTAGGCGTAGAGTAGGAATACCAATGAGCACACCTGCAATGCCAGCGAACAGACCGCCTACGAGGATGGAAATTGCCAACCGCAGCCAGATGACTGGAATCATTTCCTGTAAGACAGCAGCAGCAATAACAGAGGTGAAAGCACCTACGCTCATAAAACCAGCATGGCCAAGGGACAGCTCACCGGAAATACCAACCACCAGGTTAAGCGATACCGCCATAACAATGTAGCAGCAAATGGGCACCAACTGTCCCTGCATGGAGCTACTGAGAGAGCCGCCTGCCTGGAGCAGGTTTACTGCAATATAAGCAAGTATGACCAGCGCGTAGGAAATGAGGGCGCTTTGTTTGTATGTGTTCATGGAAGTATGTTTCTTCATCTCAATCACCTCAGACTTTCTCGCTGATTTTTTTGCCGAGCAGGCCTGCAGGTTTAACTAGCAGAACAATAATCAGCACTGCAAAAACAATAGCGTCGGACAGCTGAGTGGAAATATAGGCCTTAGCCAGAATCTCAATCAGGCCCAGCAGAATGCCGCCCAACATGGCTCCGGGGATGGAGCCGATGCCGCCAAATACGGCTGCTGTAAAGGCTTTAATACCAGGCATGGAGCCGGTTGTGGGCTGAAGGGTTGGATAGGCTGAGCATAACAGCACACCCGCAATGGCCGCTAGAGCAGAGCCAATGGCAAAGGTAAGTGAAATGGTGCGGTTAACATTGATGCCCATCAGCTGCGCTGCTCCCTTGTCCTCAGAAACTGCACGCATCGCCTTTCCCATTTTAGTTTTGCTGGTAAAGGTAGTTAAGCCAATCATAATCAGGATGCAGACAACGACTGTAACAATGGCTTCCGGTGAAATGGTCAATTGGTTGTTGAACAGTCGGATTGCCTCAAAGGAGGAAAATACGGAGGTGAATACCTTGGGTGCGCTGCCCCAGATTAACAAGGCAGCGTTTTGCAGAAAATAGCTTACGCCAATCGCTGTGATCAATACCGCCAGGGGCGTTGCGCTACGCAATGGCTTATATGCCAGCCCTTCAATGGTAATCCCTAAAACCGTACATACCACCATAGCGGCTATAACCGATACCCAGGCTGGTAATCCCCAGTATGCCGTGGCGCAAAAGGATATGTAAGCGCCGACCATAATCACATCGCCGTGTGGAATGTTGAGCATTTTGGCAGTGCCGTACACCATGGTATAGCCCAGCGCGATGATGGCGTATACACTGCCCAGGCTTAACCCACTAATTAGATAGGATAAAAAAGACATGATGATTCACCTCTTCAGTAGAGTAAAGGGTTATTCAACAGCAATCGCTGACATAGCACCATTCCGAAGTACGCTGCTGTGTCAACGGTCGCATATTTGCTTATCGGGTTGCCGGATACCCAGCAACCCGATAGTTTTGTGCAATGCTGTATTTAAAACTGTAGCTTACAGGTCAACGTAGACACCATCCTGGATGATACGAACAACAGGAAGTTTGGATACTTCACCGGTTTCGCTCCAGGTCATATCCGTACCGGTAAGACCGCTGTAGGTGAAGCCGCCAGTGAATGCATCAATCAGGATTTCGCAGATTTCGCTGGCAGTCATTTCAGCAGTGATATTGTTGGCTACGCAGGCATTGTAAAGCGCCCATACGCAGTCATAGCCATCAGCGGCAAACTGATTGGGGGTAGAGCCATATTTTTTTTCGTATTTGGTAACGAAGGATACGACTTTTTCATCATCATCCCAAGCATTGAAGGGGGTGAGCAGCATAACGCCTTCGGCCAGAGTAACGTCAAAGCCTTCCAGTGTAAGAATACCGTCCATGCCGTCAACACCAAAGAAGATTGGCTCATAGTTCATGTCTTTGGCCTGCTGCATAATCAGGGAAGCTGGGGTGTAGTAAATTGGCAGGAAGATGAGTTCTGCACCAGCATCTTTGGCTGCAGTCAGCTGTACGCTGAAATCAGTGGTGGTGTCATCCGGGAAAGTACCGGAATAAACAACTTCCAGACCCAATTCATCAGCTCTTGCTTTGAAGGCATCGTAAATACCAGTGGAGTATGCATCGCCGTTGTTGTAAATGGCAGCGACTTTGGTTGCCAGCTCGTTGTTATAAATGTACTCAGCAGAGGTAATGCCCTGGCTGGGGTCAGAGAAGCAGAGCTGGAAGACATTATCCTTGTCAGTAAGAACATCCGGAGAGGAGGCGGAAGGAGTGAGCTGGAACATACGATCTGCATAGGTTTCAGCAGCAACCGCAATGCAGGGGCTGGTGGTAACAGAACCAACCAAAATTTGTGCGTTCCAATCCTTTAGGTTGTGGTAAGCATTAACGGATTTTTCAGCATCGTGCTCATCATCCTGGAAGTTCAGATCGAACTGGATAGCGCCACCCAGAGCGTTTACTTCCTCAACAGCGATTTCCATACCCGCTTTTACCGAGCTGCCATATACAGCGGCCGAACCAGTTACAGGGCCGATACCGCCAATTTTAATAACAGAGGCTTCGGTCGTGCCGGTAGGTGTAGTTGTATCGGTTGTATCGTCTGTATTGTCTTGGTTGCCGCAGGCAACGCACATGCAGCAGACAACAACCAATGCCAGCAGGATGCAAAGAAATTTCTTCTTAGTCATTGTTTCTTCTCCTTTTTATGTTTTCTTATACTGAAATCGACATGTAAAAAATCACGGTCGATTGCGTATACCGTGTATATATGAATCTTTGTTCAAAAAGATAATATATAAATTTTAAAAATTAGTTGTATTTTACTACACTATGCATATAAATGCAAGTATTTTTGTTAAGAAAAGCTGAAAAACGCAGGTCAACAGCGCTGCAGTGAAATAGTTTGCTTGCTGGCCTTATGGCAATAGATCTATCTCTTTGCCTGCTGCTATGTTTCCGTTTTTATCCGTTTTTTATAAATCCTATATGAAGAAGCAATTGCTCCAAGCCGGGAAATCAAACTGGGCCGAGAAGTGCCTGACTCCCCGGCCGCAGTGCCAGCATGGTGTTGTTTTGTAAATTACAGGTCTAATCCCAGGTCAAGCATAGCTTGTTTGCGAGAAAGTTTTACCTTGCCAGTGGCTTTATCCACATTCAGTACCTTTACCCACATGATATCACCTTCGGAGCACACGTCTTCTACCTTGGCCACGCGGTGGTTGGACAGCTCGCTGATATGCACCATGCCATCCTTGCCGCTGCCACCCAGCACACCGGGGATGATCTCTACAAAGGCACCAAAATCGGCAATTTTTACTACCGTGCCTTTATAGATTTGCCCTACTTGCGGCTCCATGACAATACTTTCAATAATCTGCTGCGCCTTTTCACCCTGCGTACCATCTACGCTGGAAATGAAGATATGGCCATCATCTTCTACATTGATCTGCGCGCCGGTAACCTCAACAATTTTCTTGATGATTTTGCCGCCGCTGCCAATCACGTCGCGGATTTTATCCGGATTGATTTGCATGGTGATGATGCGAGGTGCATACGGAGACATGGTAGCACGCGGCGCGGAAATCGCTTCCATCATTTTTCCCATAATGAACATACGCCCTTCGCGTGCCTGCGCAAGCGCGCGGGTGAGAATTTCGCGGTCAATTCCCGCTATCTTGATATCCATCTGAATGGCGGTGACACCTTTTTCCGTACCAGCTACCTTAAAGTCCATATCGCCCAGGAAGTCCTCCATGCCCTGGATATCGGTAAGAATGGTAATATCGTCGCCATCCTTGATTAGGCCCATAGCGCAGCCTGATACCGGAGCAGTAATCGGAACACCAGCGTCCAGCAGCGACAGAGTAGAGGCGCAAACCGAGCCCATGGAGGTAGAGCCGTTGGATTCAATGGCTTCAGAAACCAGGCGCAGGGTATAGGGGAACTGATCCTCATCTGGAATAACAGGAAGCAGGGCATGTTCCGCCAACGCGCCGTGACCAATTTCACGACGGCCCGGACTGCGCAGAGGACGAGCTTCACCCACGGAGTAGGGCGGGAAATTATACTGGTGCATATAGCGTTTGCCTGTCTGCGGAGAAATACCGTCCAGAACCTGTGCTTCTGAAATCATGCCTAGGGTGAGCGCGTTCAGAATCTGCGTTTGACCACGGGTGAACAGGGAACTGCCATGCGTGCGCGCCAACACACCTACCTCGCAGGTAATGGGACGTACTTCATTGGTACGACGACCGTCAATACGGATTTTATCCTTGGCAATCAGGCTACGCATGGTTTCCTTTTCAATGGTATACAGCACATCTGCGATGACTGCCTGCTGATCAGGAAAGCGTTCTGCCAGCTCATTTTGTACCTTTTCATTGATGGCGGCAAACATAGCCTCGCGTGGCTCTTTTTGCATGCGCTCTGCCGAGGCCTTTTTCATGGCTTCGCGGAACAGATTTCCGGCTGCCTCGCGCACTGCGGCTTCCAGCTCCGCATCTGGAGTCGGTTTTTCAAAGGGCATCTTTTCTGCTGCCAGACCCAGGCTCAGGGCTTCGGCGCGGAACTCTTCAATAAAATCTACGATTTCCTTAATTTTTTCGTGGGCAAACATAATGCCTTCGAGAATTACGTCCTCCGGGATCTCGTTGGCTCCGGCTTCTACCATCATAACGGCATCCTTGGTGCCGGCTACAGAAACGTGCATTTCCGATAATTCTTCCTGCTCTATTGTGGGGTTGATGATGTATTTATCATCAATCAAGCCTATCGTAACACCGGCGATTGGGCCGTTAAAAGGAATTTTGGAAATGTGCACAGCAGTAGAAGCGCCAATCATTGCCACCATATCCGGCGCGTTGTCCTGCTCAACGGACAGTACCGTGTTGACCACCTGCACGTCATTGCGGAAGCCCTTGGGGAACAGCGGACGCAATGGCCGGTCAATTAAACGGGAGCTGAGAATGGCTTTTTCCGCAGGACGGCCCTCTCTTTTTATAAAACCGCCGGGGATTTTACCCACAGCATACATTTTTTCTTCAAATTCAACCTGTAAAGGGAAAAAGTCAATGCCTTCACGGGGCTCGTCACTGACCGTAACACAGGATAAAACCTGGGTATCGCCATAGCTGGCAAAAATCGCGCCGTGGGCCTGTTTTGCCATGCGGCCTGTTTCCAGAGTCAGCGTACGTCCGCCGATCTCTATGCTTTTGCGCAAAATGTTCGTCATGTTTTCCTCCATAATTATATCTATTATCCCATTTTGTCTAACCCTATACATTCGTGCTAGGAATAGAAAACCCTTTTTTATCCGCAAAAAATATAAGGAGCTGGCCTGAACAACAGGCCAGCTTCAGCACTTACTTACTATTTATTCCTGGGGATGGCGTTTGCGCAGCAGCGCAAAGGCCTCCTCCGCGATTGCGATGGTTTGCGCAATATCTTCCTCACTCAATGCGGCATTGATAAAATGATTGTGGTGATTGGTAAAAAACACACCGCGGCGCACACACTCAGCAATCCATTCCTGGTGCAGCATGAGTGTTGGGTCGTCTGCAATACGCAGATAGAATAAGGAAGGAGCGCCAGAAACATGCAGGTCAAAGCCATATTTGCTGCCTGCATCAAGCAGGCCCTGCTTGAGAATATTGCCCTTTTCTATCAGCAGCTGTGGTATATTCAGGCGCTTCATCTTTTCAATACAGGCAATGCCCGCGGCAAAGGGAACTGCCGATAGCCAGTAGCTGCCTGTATAACTCATGCTGGAGATCGTATTTTTGAGAAAGTTCTTGCCGCAAAGCGCGGAAACATTGTAGCCATTGGCTAGTGCCTTGCAAAAGCAAATTAAATCCGCCTCAAAGCCGAAATAGTGGTCGCTACCTGCCAAATCCAGGCGAAAGCCGGCCCGCACGTCGTCAATTACCAGTACCGTATCATGCTCTGTACACAGCTGGCGTACCTTTTGCCAGAAGTCTGGCTGCGGAAGTTCATTATCCATAAAATTGCCATGCATGTAGGGCTGGGCAATTACACAGGCTATTTCATCCTTGTGCTTGGCAAATACCTCTGCCAGCTGTTCGTAGTTATTCCAATCCACATAAATATTGTGCATAACATCCTCTTCGATGACGCCGGCATAATCTATTTTTTGCGTCCATGGAGAGATGCCGTGATAGTAGCCTTTGAAAAAAATGATTTTTTTGCGGTGCGTATAAGCGCGGGCCGCCATGATTGCCAGGGTAGTCACATCATTGCCGTTCTTGGCAAAAAAAGCCCAGTCCGCACAATGTACCGTATCCACCAGCAACTCAGCAAAGTCAATCATTTTGGTGTTTGGCGCAGTAACGCAGTCACCCAGTTTGCGTTGCGCAGCAGCGGCTGCATCAACATCCGGATCATTATAACCAAGTATATTGGGTCCGTAGGCGCACATATAGTCAATGTAACGATTGCCGTCTACATCCCAGAAATAGCTGCCCTGCGCGCGCTGAGAAAAAAGCGGAAAGGCGTCAACCGGCACATAGCAGCCCTCTGCCGGTCCCTGATGTCCATATATGCCAGAAGGAATGACCTTGGCTGCACGAAGGAACTGCTCCCTGCTTTTATCATGCGTATAAATGTGGCTCATGGTATGCTCCCTCCTTAACCCAGATACATAGCCACGCGGTCGAGAATGCGGTTCAGATTGTCTACCTGCGAGATCATTCCACCAATCCGTACCTGCCCCATGCCAACGCAAGCCACGGAGTTGACCTGACCCTCAAAAAGCTGTAGCGCCAGATCCAAATCACAGAATTCCATATAGGCTGTATAGCTTTCCGGCTCCGCATGCAGCGCGCTGAGATGATGATTGCGGGCTACAATAGCCGCGGAGGGACCTCCTGCTATGGATAATTTGATGGCTCCATCTGTAATGTAGGAGGCGCTGCTCCGGCTGATGGCATCCTCGTTCCCCAGTTGCGCAATAGCTTCTGTAATCAGGTGGAACATAAGCAGGGTACGCGTACGCAGAAAGTCGGCGTTTTGTGGTTTCCCTTCTTCTGGTTGCAGATAGGCGCTAAGAATATCTGTTAATTGGGTAAACTGCTTGGTCAAAAAGCTAATCTTGGTAAAGCCTTTGCTGGGAATGGGCGTCACCGTGCCATTGATCATACCGTTAAATTTGGCGTAAGTGGAGAAAGGCAGCTTAATATCACAATCTGTGAGTTGCTGCTCTATGCTGCACTTGCCATGGGAAAAACGCAAAGTAGCGGCTCGTCCATCTTTGATGGCCAAGCCAAGAGATATGTTTTTATCCGAGATGAGACTTTGGGCCTCCGTATCCAGCTCGCAGAGCAGCGGCAGACAGCCCAAAATGGCGTACAGATTGAGAAAGGCTAGTGTTCTTTCATCTTTCATAAAATCATCTTCCTTTAAAAATAAAATCTTTGCTAAAGAAACAGGCAACTTAAGTGTGTTTTTGCTGCTTGCACCAGATTTTCATCACCAGCCTGTGCGGAAGCAGCTTGGTGCCAAACACCTGTAGGCGTTCCGGAAAGCCCAGTATGGAGACATCCTTGCCCTTTTTCATATCTCGCAGCGCTTTGACAATAACCTGGTTTGGTCCATAGTAGCGGTTGAAAAAGGAGATCGTGTTGTCACTGATGGCATGGCTGAAGAATTCGGTTTGAATCCATCCCGGGCAAACAGCCATGACCCGTATGCCCCGGTGCTTGAGCTCCACATTCAGGGCACGGGAAAAGCTCAGCACAAAAGCCTTGGAAGCCCCATACACATTGATGTAGGGAACCGGCTGGAAGGACGACATGGAGCCCATTTGATAAATGCGGCTGCCTGCCTGCATATAAGGAATGCTGAGGTAGCTCATGGCTACCAGGGCTTTGTCGTTTAAATCAATCATATCCAGCTGCACGTCCAGCGGTGTTTCCATGAAGGCCTTAAAGCGTCCAAAGCCGCTGGCATTGACCAGTACGGCAATCTCCGGCTTTTCTTGCTCCAGCAGTGTGCTGTATGTATCAAAGCTGGTCGACTGTGTTAAATCCAGCGACAGGGCGCGTACCTTGGCCCGTGTTTCCTGCTGTAGCTCAATCAGTCGGTCTTCCCGCCGGGCAATTAACCATAGCTCATCGAACTGCTCATCCTTATCCAGCTCCCGGACGAATTCTCGTCCCATTCCACTGGAAGCGCCGGTGATAACGGCTATCTTCATAACATCTCCTCCAAATGTATCTATTTCTATCCGTCCATCGCAGGCAAGGCAATGTGCATTTCCGCTGCAGTTTGCACCAGCGTGTCCAGCGCTCGGATAATCTGCTCAGGCTTATGCTCGCTGGTTACACAGTAGCGTAGCCGCGCTTTGCCGCGCGGTACAGCTGGATAAACTGCTGGGGGTACAAATACGCCTTTATCACCTAAGGCCACGGATAGCGCGAATGCGTCGTCATCGCTGCCAACGAGAATCGGCACAATGGCTGTCTCTCCGGCCAGGCAGGTATTGAGGTTTCGTTTATGCGCCTCTTCCATAAAGACATGGATGTTGCGGTGTAAATCTGCCAAGATTTCCGGCCGCGTCTGTAAGAGGCGAATGGCCTCCAGTGCGGCGGCAGCCAGTGGGGGAGAGATGCCCACGGAAAAGACAAATCCCGGCAAGGAATAGCGCAGATATTCAATAAGCGATTTTTTGCCCGCCAGGTAGCCGCCGCAGGTTCCAAGCCCCTTGCTCAGCGTCCCCATTTTTATGTCAATGTCATTGGGCCCCAGGGCAAAATACTCGTCCACGCCGCCGCCGGTGGCGCCCAGCACGCAAGCGGAGTGCGCTTCATCTACCATGAGGAAGCATCCGTAGCGTTTTTTCAGTTCGACCAGCTCGGGCACTGGGGCGATATCCCCGTCCATGCTGTAGGCGCCTTCAACAATAATTAGAACCTTCTCAAAGCGGCGGCGCTGCGTTTTTAATATGCCTTCCAGGGCCTTTACATCATTATGGGGAAATGGTTTGCTGGTGGCGCTGGAAAGGCGGCAGCCCTCGGCAATGGAATTGTGCGCAATTGCGTCATATACGATTAGGTCGTTGGGGCCGCAGAAATTGCCGACGATGGTTACGTTGGTAGAATGCCCGCCAACCAACACCAGGGCATCCTCCGCGTGCTTCCATTGGGCAATGGCCTGTTCCAGCTCCTGATGAATCTTTTTCTCGCCAGCCAACAGGCGGCTACCGCTGGCGGAGGTACCGTATTTTTTCAGTGCAGCAATGGCCGCGGCTTCTGTTTCGGGACGGCCGGACATGCACACATAGTTGTAGGAGCCAAAGTTCAGCACTTCCTGGCCATCCATCATAGATACGTCGGTCAGCGGGGATTCATGGCAGACAAAGTAGGGATTGCGGCCTACCTTCTCCATATCCGCCAGTCTTTGCTGGAAAGCTGCATATTCCGGCGTATCTTCAAAGCGGCTAATTATGTGGATGGGATGACTGTCCTCCTCGTCCGCATGCTCCTGCAAGCCGTGCTGTAAATTGTAGAGGAGTTGCGTTACATCATTTACGCATACGCAGGACATAAAGGCTTCTGTGGGAATGAGCAAATCAAACTTCTCTTCCAGGCGGATGGAAAGCGAAATGCTTTGCAGACTATCGCCGCCCAACTCGTCAATGAAATGTGCGGTATCGGAAATCTGCGCTGCATCCATTTCCAGTACCTGGGCGAACAGTTCGCGTACCTGTTTACGCAGGGTTGCCATTTCCTCTTCCTGGATTGCTGCATTTTCTACAGGCTGTTTGGGATTCTGCGGCACCGTGGGATGATTCTCTTGCGCCTTGGCCGTGATGCCTGCAGTGATTGAGCCGTCGAGAATGCGGTGCTCAAGGGTATTGTTTTCAATTTGCCGGCGCAACTCAATACGACGCACCTTGATGCGGGAGGCCACGGGTAGCATGGCCGGGGTTACGACAATGCTGCGGATTTTTTTCAGGGCCGGCAGCCTTTTGTTGCGCTCCTGTATCTGCGCATACAGGCCGGCCAAAAAGTCCTTATCCGTATACTTATGGCCCACATTGAGTACCAGCGTGATGCGCTCGTTGCCATCTGCACCCATAGTTCCTAGTATGCTGAACTGATCCACGCCAATCAGGTCGGCAAAATAATCCTCCAGCTCGTCCGGGTAGATATTCTCGCCAGATTCCCCAATGATGATATCCTTGATACGTCCAATCACCCAGGTCCTTTTGTTTTCATCCATGCGCACCACATCGCCGGTTTCAAACCAGCCCTCTGCATTTAAATCCGGGGGAAGTTGCTTTCCATCCACCAAACGGGCCACGTGCATGGCCTCGCTGCGAATCCATAGCTCACCGCGGTTGGGATCGCTTCCATCGGGTATGATGCGGTAGGATGTAATATTCATCGGCCAGCCCACGCTGCCATTGAGCCGGTTTTCCAGATCCGTACGGCATTCCGCAGAGGTAACGGCCATTTCCGTCATGCCAAAGCCGCATAGCGTAGAGTAGCCCAGGGCATTGATAGTGCGCAAATTCTCCTCTGGTACGTGACTACCGCCGAGAATAATCTGCTCCATCTGCGGCCCAAATAGCTGATTGTTGATGCTGGCGAAGAGCTTTCTAGCCAGTTTGAGTCCGAGTACAGGGTTGATTTTCTGCATGGCAAGGGATATTTCCTGCATACGTCGGTAGCTCTTTTGTCTGGAAAGCGGCTCTTTGGCCAAACGTTTTTGCAGGGTAGCGCAGATGTTGTTGATCAGCAGCGGGACTGCCGTGGCGTACTGTACCTGTAAGCAGCGGCAGGTATGAAAGATTGTTTCCGGTGCTCGATCTCGCAGAAAGACTTGCGGATAACCTAGCATCCAGGTCCAAACAAGATTGGTCATAAAGCCAAAGATATGGTTTAAGGGTAAAAAACACAGCGTGCGTAAGGGGCCGCGCTCTTCAGCGGTGATTTTTTCGCCCGCCTGTACGCGGATAATGGCAGTCGCCTGTAAGCAGATGGCCCGTCCGTTATAAACAAAAATCCGCGAGGTAGCTGTGGTTCCGGAGGTGCAGACCGCCAGCATATCTGCCCATGGCACAGGTGCATACTGACTGTTTTCATTGTTGATGAGCTGCTCTGGTGTAAATTGCTGGATATGTAGGCCAGGACGATGCCGGCCGGTAATCAGGGTTGTGGTGTTGGCTTGTTGTAGCAGGTAAAGCAGCTGCTCGTTCTCCAGAGAAGGGTCCAGTAGCAGGGGATTGCGTCCAGCTGCTACCAGCCCCCAGAAGAGGATGGGCCAGTGCAGGCAGGTGTCTACAGCAAGGCCTACCCAGGCATTGGCTTGTCCTACGCTCTGCTGCTGAATTTGGGCAGCGCAGCGCAGTACAGCCTGTTGTAGCTCCCCAAAGTACATACAGCGCTGCTGTTCTCCCTCCAACCAGTAGGCGGCAGGTGCTTCCGTATCCGCGCATAATACCTCAAAGAAGCCCTGTAGAGTGCATTTTTGTTCCAGTAAATCACATTTTTGTAACCGATTGTATTTCATGCTTTATTTTTTCTCCTTTTTGGGGGCGTAGTAGCTTTCCATGATACGGTAGAATAGCCGTCCGGGTAGAATACTATGTAAAAAGGCGGCAAGGCGCTGGTCAGGGCGAGCCCCCAGGCGTCTGGCTGGCGGGTTCTGGCTTTGCAGTACCTTAGAGACAGCCTGCGCTACCCTATCTGGAGGCATGCCTATGTTTTCATCATGGGTGATTTGCTGCACTGCGCCCTGAAAGTATACTGCATAGGGAGAACTCTCTTCGTGGGCTGCCTTTGCTATAATGCGGTATTTTTGCGAGCCATTGCGACAGTCCCCCGGCTCTATCAGCGTAACGCGAATACCAAAGCGGCGTGTTTCCTGCGCCAGGCATTCGCTCCAACCCTCGATGGCATGCTTGGAAGCCGTATAGGCAGATTGAAAGGGAATGCCCAGCACCCCGTTGATGGAGGAAAAGTTGATAATTCTTCCATAATGTTGCCGTCGCATAATAGGCAGCACATGCCGTGTCATACGTGCCATGCCTAAAAAATTTGTTTCCAGCACAGCCTGCAACTCCTCTGCGCTGGTTTCCTCGCAGGAGCCAAAGGTGAGAAAGGCCGCACAGTTGACCAGGCCATCCAGTCTGCCTTCCTTATCTATAATATGTGTGATAGCCTGCTCTGCGGATGCCTCATCCAAAACATCTAGCGGAAGGCCCAGACAACCGGATGGAGGCTTTGCTCCACTGGCAAAAGAACGTGCGCCAGCATAGGTACGAAAGCCATCTGCGGCCAATCTTTGCGCTACTGCTCGTCCCAATCCGGAGGATGCGCCGGAAACAAGGATTACCCCACGGCTTGTATTCATGATAGCTCTCCTTTTATAGTCTGTTTTTTATTATTTAATAGATTTGTTTGTAATATGGGTTGATATGGCTTATAATACTACGTATTATGTTATTTTATCATTATAGCGTTACTCTTTATCTCTGTAAAGGGTTTAGATTCTTAATATTCTTTTAAAGTGGGGGCTTTTACACAAATGAAAAGTGTTGTAGCTCTTGGCTGTTCTATTGTTAAACAAGGGATAAGGTGGTAAAATAAAAAACAGGCTTTGTCTGGGTGGAGAGAAAAAGCCTGCTGTACCTTATTAAACAGCTATATGTATTTCTGTACTGGAGGTGGGGAAATGGTTAGTTTGTTTACTCTTTTTATTACTTTCGCCAAAATCGGTCTAATGATGTTTGGCGGCGGCTATGCCATGCTGCCTATTTTGCAGCGCGAAATTGTGGAAGATAAGCGTTGGGCTACGGAAGAGGAAATGAATGATTACTTTGCTATTGGGCAGTGTACGCCAGGTATTATTGCGGTAAATACCGCTACTTTTATTGGGCAGAAACAGCGTGGTATTTGGGGCGGTATCTTTGCTACGCTGGGTGTTGTTTTTCCCTCTCTAGTGATCATTACCATACTGGCTGGGCTGATTCATAATTTTGCTGATTTGCCTATTGTGAAAAATGCCTTTGCCGGTATTCGGGTATGTGTATGTGTGCTAATCTTTAATGCAATTGGCAAACTATGGCGTTCTGCAATGATAGACCGCTTTGCTCTGCTGATTTTCTGCTTGGTTTTTTTTGCCGCTCTAGCCACGGACTTTTCTCCCGTATGGTTCATTCTATTTGCGGCTCTGGCTGGTGTTGTGCTGAAAAATATGGGGGAGGTCAAAAAATGATACTGCTCCAATTGTACTATGAGTTTTTTAAAACCGGGCTATTTTCTATTGGTGGCGGACTAGCTACGCTGCCTTTTTTACAGGATATGGCTGTACGTACCGGCTGGTTTACCCAGGCAGAGTTAACGGATATGGTGGCTGTTTCTGAGGCTACACCAGGTCCCCTTGGGGTAAATATGGCCACCTATGTAGGCTATACCACTGCAGGCCTTCCCGGCGCTGTGCTGGCCACCTTAGGGCTGATTACGCCAGCAATAATTATTATATTGCTGATTGCCTCTTTTCTCAGAAATTACCGCCACAATAAATATGTGGAGGCTGTGTTTTATGGTTTGCGGCCTGCATCCGTTGCCTTGATTGCTGTGTCTGGGTTTTCTGTGGCTGTAATGACCCTGCTGAATGTGGATTCCTTTGCCGCTAGCCTATCTCTGCTTGACTTGTTTAAGTGGCCGGCGGTGATTTTAGCTGTCGTTCTGCTAATTTTGACACGCTGGCTTAAGCCAACCAAAAAACTGCACCCCATTGTGTTTATTCTCGCTTCTGCTGTGGTGGGCATTGTTTTTAATTTTGCCGGCGTTTAATCATCTGTAGTAGAGTAACAAGCAAACAGGCTGCATCGGAGATTTGGCCTCTTTCGATATAGTCTGTTTGTAGCTTATAGCCCGCAGCAACCTTATGAGGCGCATGATTGCTCATAAAAAATCCGGGTTGCATGGCTATGGTTTGTATTTGTTGTCTGGAGCGTATTTTGTGCTCCAATTTCTTTGCTCCAATAAAAAATTTCTCTCTCTGTGCGTTTTCCTAAGCCCGTACTTTCTTCTAACATTTTTTTTACGGCCCTTGCCCGCTCCGTACCTGTTCGCATGGTCTGTGCGCAGTTTGATGCAGAGGGTGCTGTATTATGCTGGAGCTTTGCCGTATGCTTTCTGCTGGCAACGCAGCTATATGCCGGCCGCAAAACGGTTCTTCTCTTTTGGCACAAGGCGGCAATGCGCCTGCCGCCTGAAGACTGTCTATGATATGCATGCATCGCCAATTGCCTCCTTGTCTTGCTTTGTGGCGCTTTGTCCAAAGGATTACTATACTATATGCGGCAAGTCAGGTTTTGTCCGTACACAAAGGTAGATATTTATCATAAAAAGAAAGGGTTTTGGCAGACTTTGCCCAATAGTTTAAGCAACAAGCTTATTTTTGTGAAGCGGGGAGGTTGCATTATGATACAGAATCGCTTGCAAAAGCTACGTGCTTTACTTGCCAAGGAGGGACTGGACGCGCTCTTTGTCAGCAATGAGAGTAATGTACGCTATTTAAGCGGATATACGAATCACGAGGCCTATTTGCTTCTCTTAGCGAATGGCACCAATATTCTCATCACAGATTTTCGCTATGCAGAGACAGCGGAGAGCGAATGTCCGCAATATACGGTTGCCACGACTACGGCTGATTGTCCGCTGGTACAGATTTTGCAGGACAACTGCCGGAGCCAGCATGTCCGGAAACTGGGTTTTGAGCCCGATTTTGTCAGCTATTCTCTGTATAGCCGTCTGCAGGCAGGCCTGCAGAATTTGGATTTGTTACCCGCGCCAGGCTTGCCGGAACAGCTACGCTATGTCAAGGATACGGAGGAAATCTCTGCTTTGCGGTATGCCTGTGCAGCTACAGATAGGGTTTTTGCTGCTCTGTGCGATTTTATTCACGCTGGGCAGAGCGAGCGGGAGGTACGCTGGCAGTTGCTTAGCCTGATTAACAAGGAGGGCTGTGGCTCCAGCTTTTCACCCATTGTTGTCTCTGGTGCACGCAGCTCTCTGCCGCACGGCGCAGCCAGCGAAAAAAGGCTGGAAAAGGGTGATTTCCTTACCATGGATTTTGGCTGCTTGTACAAAGGGTATCACGCGGATATGACGCGTACAGTGGTGATTGGTCAGCCCGATACTAAACAGCTTGAGATTTATGATATAGTGCTGGAGGCGCATATGCGCGGCTTGGCTGGAATCCATGCTCATATTACTGGGCGAGAGGCAGATGCGGTTGCACGTAGCTTTATTGCCGCCCATGGTTATGGCGCATATTTTGGTCATGGCATGGGGCATGGCGTTGGACTGGATATTCATGAAGCACCCACGCTGAATCCGCATGGAGAGATGGTTTTGCAGCCAGGCTGCTTTGTTACAGTAGAGCCCGGGATTTATCTTCCAGGTTGGGGCGGCGTACGTATCGAGGATACGGTTATGGTAACGGAAACAGGTTGCGAAAGTATGTTTTGTTCTCCTAAGGAGTTGCTGTCCCTATAAGTACTATCCTTATGAGTGGTTAGCGCAGGCCGTCTAAAGCTTGGTTGTTTTATGCAGCTTGGTCACACCAAAGGTGAATAATGATAAACGCAGCCTTAAGATTATAAAGGCAACTGTCGATAAGAAAGTATGGAAAACAAACGAACTTAACGGTTGGCAGACAGGTTGCGAAGAAAAGCGGACAGGAAGCCTAACGGCTTCTTGCCCGCTTTCTCTATTTTCATGGAATGATAGAACTGTGTTTTTCGCTTTCGGGAGGATATGATATGACCTAACCTGTTTTAGCACTCCGCAAGCCGCATAAATACACACTTTTTCCCCGTCTGAATATCCATGCTGGCAGGAAAAATAAATACCATTTTCGAGGGTGCAAGCAGCAGGCACATCGTATTTCACAAAATACCCGTCTGTTGCGACAACAGGCTCAAAATGAAACTCACGCAGATAATCAAGGGACACGTCAAACTGTTGTTTCCTCTGCAATTTCATATAGGCGTTTCGTGTTGCATGATAAAGAACAACCTTACAAAAGGCGTTGAAGGTATAGTGTATATGCTCCTGATACTGCTGTGTTTTCGTCATTTTACTTAGCCCTTTTTGGTCTAAGCGGGGTGTAATGACAACAAGCGCCCATGCGGCCTAAAACCACATGGGCGTTGAGATACAGGAATTGTAAGAGGCAATTATAATCACGCATACGAGGTACTGCTATATTGCTGAAATTTTATTCAAACTTTCTATCATAGAGTAGAGCAGCAATCAATACGACGAAGCAGGAACCAGCATTGTGTACCAGCGCCCCGGTAGTAGGTGTTAACACTTCCATGAGCGACAGCATTATCGCTACAAAGTTAATACACATAGACAGGGTAATGCTGGCTTTGATGGTTTTAACCGTCGCATTAGACAACCGTTTCAAATACGGAATTTTTGAAATATCATCACTCATTAGGGCGACTTCTGCGGCGTCAACGGCGATGTCGCTTCCCATGCTGCCCATAGCCACGCTTACATCAGCCATTTTCAAAGCTGGTGCATCGTTGACACCATCACCAATCATGCAAACCTTGTGATTTTCTGCCTGCAATTCCTCAATACTCTGTACTTTGTCTTCCGGCAGAAGCTCTGCCCGGACTTCGGAAATACCAACCTGCTGAGCAAAATAATCTGCCGTTTTTTGATGGTCGCCGGTAAGCAAAACGGTGCGGGTGTGTATATCCGAAAGACGGGAAACCATGTCTTTTGCTTCTGGACGCAGTACATCAGAAAGCGCGATGATACCGATACCTTTTTGATTTTCCGCTACAAGAATAGAGGCTTTTCCCTGTGTGCGAAGTCGCTCCAATGCGCATAGAACCTTGTCTTCAATCAAAACTCCGTTTTCAGTGAGGAATTTCTCATTGCCACAAAGCAACCTGTGGTTGTCTACCTCCGCAAAAATCCCCTTGCCGGTCGTCATTCTGAAAGCAGTTGATTCCATCAATGGGACTTCTTTTGCCTTTGCATACGCTACAATCGCTTTTCCCAGTGGGTGTTCGCTCTTTGCTTCAGCAGAGGCGGTCAGAGAAAGCAATACTGTTTCGCTGACCGTTGCATCAAAGGAAATCATGTCGCTGACATCTAAGCGGCCATAGGTTAAAGTACCGGTTTTATCAAAAGCAATTATGTCCACTTTTCCCATTTTTTCAAGGGCTTCGCCGGACTTGATAATCACACCATGCTTTGTTGCCTGACCGATTGCTGCCATAATAGCGGTAGGCGTTGCCAATACAAGGGCACATGGGCAGAACACAACCAATACAGTTACAGCGGTGACGATATTTCCGCTGAATACATAGGCTGAAACTGCGATAAGAAGAGCGGCAGGAACCAGCCAGCTTGCC
>CALXSV010000175.1 GCA_944391235.1 uncultured Clostridia bacterium
ATCTCATGAGGAAATTCCTCTTCTGCGCAAAGGCGACGTATCAAATGAACCACGCAGCAGTTCGGGTTTTCCGGCGTGTATCCGTACTTCAGCAGAAGAACTCTGGCACGTTGATCGGCCAAGTCGCACTCCAGTGCATGGGGACGATAAACATAAATCAAGGCACGTCCTCTGCGGACTCTGAGCGGCAAAACTCGGATTCCTTTCGGAACCAGCTTTTTATTCAATTGGGACAATTCTTTAGTCAGGTCTGTTCGGGAGGCACAGGGGCATGAGAACAGATTCCCCGTTTTGATTCCTGCCAGTGTAGGAGAACAATGGCGAACCAATAAATCCTCTGACATGGAAGCACCCCATTTCTCGACTGAGAATAATTGTTCTAAGTGGTATGTTCTGTACAGTGGTTAGCAAATGCTAACTGCTGAATAAAAAAATAACTTCACGCTCTTGGTTAGTTATTGCTAACTGACTGGTGTGATTATAAATGACTGGGATGAATTTGTCAAGATAATTTGTTCAGGCAAGGATGATGTAACTTCCGTGCCCCCTGCAATCCAGAGGTGAAATCTCACATTTTCTTGTATGAGAAATGCAGTAGACGCATGGGTTGGTGGTGAATTTTAGCAAGGAAAATTGCAGAAAGACAAAATGCAGTCGGGCTCTTTGTGTGACTGCATCAGCATCGAAATCAAGTGTTTCGGTTGTCCAAACTATGGATAATACAGGCGATACCGAAAATCAGTGCAAGCAGGATCATCCCGCCAATAGCGTTATTAAACAGCGCTCCGAGAAACATACCCGCAATGCTGGCTACCACCATAATGATGACGGAAACAACGGTCTTGAACATATAAGACCCTCCTTTTGCAATCAAAATATAC
The DNA here is from genome assembly GCA_944391235.1 of uncultured Clostridia bacterium. Taxonomy (GTDB): domain Bacteria; phylum Bacillota; class Dehalobacteriia; order UBA4068; family UBA4068; genus CALXSV01. The sequence continues at coordinate 882 of CALXSV010000175.1, forward strand.
GACAAGATAAGTATAGGGACAACAGGGAGAGAAGTAAAGAGCAACATTATTTCAGGATTGCAATGGAGAAATATTATTTGATTCAGCAAGAATGATTTTTCATAGAGATGCATCCTGTCAATAGTTAGCAAAAATTCACTGCGGATGGTATAAGAAAAGCGATGTCGGCACGAAAAAGAAGATGAACTAATCTTCTGCAGAAGAACTCTCGTTGAGACATACAAATTCTCCTATTTCAACTCCTTCTTCCAATACAGTGAATGTTGAGCCATCGTCATTTAATTGTAATTTATACCCGTATACCGCGTTTTTGCCGTCATAACTATATTGATAACCCGAAATATAAACAAGAGGGCCGCTGGTAATAAAGCCGCCGGTAGTCAATAAGATCTCATATTGGGAAATACCCTCTTCTGAAAGCATGGATGTAAAGAGCTCGTTTGTGTATGCCTCGGCCTTAACGCTTGTATCAAAAGCATCCTGTAAAGCGGAGGCTGTATCACCGCTTTGGTCCACAAAGGAAGCTGTGTTGCCGTCACATCCGGCAAGGATAGACAATAAGGCTGCGGTGAGAAAGAATAATATGATTTTTTTCGGTATGATAAATCACACTCCTTCATTTTCTTTTCTGGCGCAAATCTTGTGGTCCTCTCGGCAAGCGGCTCGCCGCGCAAGGTTTTTGACTTTCTGGCACCCAAATACAATTGCTGCACAAAACAGAAAAGCGGTCAACCCATGTTCGAAAAACTGCACATTGATACCTCCCCTACAAATTCTGCGATGTCACTCCTATCTCAACGGAATTAAGATCAATGGCGACGAGAGAAACCGTAAATTGGATGCGATTTAGAATCGAGATTATATTGGACTATTCCTGTCCTGCATTGCCTGGCGTCTTACTGGATTATAAGCCCTCCCGCGGAATTTTTCGGGCTATCAGGCAACAGAGCGGTGTAAATTTGCTGCCAAGAAGCTGGTGGCACACGATGGTATATCCATGCTCAGATAAGTATGCCATCAGCTCCCCTGCGTTCCAACGGTGATAGACATGAAAGCCGGACAAGCCCATGACCCAGAGCCGAAATCCGGCCCAACGGCCGTTTCCCCAGACAAAGGTGGGAGCAAAAAGAAACCCGCCTGGCTTTAATACCCGCCAGGCTTCTGACAGAGCCTTTTCTGGCTGCGGCATAATATGGAGCGCATTGGAAATCACAACCGCATCAAAGCTTTCAGGACCATAGGGTAGCTTTGTGGCATCCTGGACTGAGAAATGCAGACGCGATGTATGAAGCTGCTTTTTTGCCTGCTTTACCATCTCAGGAGAGAAATCAGTGGCTTCCCAAGCGCGAACATACGGTGATAAGGGGACTGATAACTGACCTGTACCGCAGGCAAGTTCCAGTACATCCATATCACGCTTCAGGAAGGGACGGATTGCTTTATGGATTTGCAGGTACATTCTCTCTGAGCGACGCAAAAGCGCAGAATAGTTTTTTGAACATCTGTCCCAAAATCGTTTGTCATCCATGGAAAAGTACACTCCATTTCGATTAGCGTAAGCTAACTAAATATTACTACAGAATTCTGCGCAATGCAAGGTAATACACCAACGAAAGTTTGAATATGCTTCCGCCTTTTTACGGCCACAGGATTGGGATTCAGATCACCCGCCCATGGTTTTGCTCCCACTGGCTGCGCATCAGAAGAAGGGGAACCGACTGCTCATTGCCAGTCGGTTCCCCTGAAGTATCGAATGTGGAGATTTTACCGCCCTCATTATGATTGCTTCCATCGCAGCAGCATGGCGGAGTTGATGATCACGACAACGGAGCCTGCGTTATGTACCAGAGCACCCACCACTGGGCCAAGCAGTCCTGTAATCGCCA
>CALXSV010000176.1 GCA_944391235.1 uncultured Clostridia bacterium
ACCGTACGCACACTGCTGATTACCCTGCTGGTTCTGCCCGTGCCTTGGCAAAGCCATTGGGTGCTGACAGCGGCAATGATTGCAGCCAATCTCGTCGTTGCAGTGTGGATCTGCGATATACTGTTCTCGCTCAAGGATTCTTTACAGGCAGAGGAGTTGACATAACCTGATACAGATGAGGAGCGAGCGCTTTAAGTTGCTCAAGCAACGACACGGCGGAAAAAGCCAATAAAAAAGCATAGCATAAAAAAATCCCAGGTCCCTTTGACACTGTTTTGTGTGCAAGGGGCCTTTTTCATAGGCGGCCAGTTACGCAGAAATACTGGCTCCATCGTGACAAGCAAGCCATAGATTCCGCTTAGATAATAAAAAATGCCAAAAAGGACAAACTAGCCATATAGCGCTTGGGCGCAAGGTAAATGTAGAATAAAGGAGTTTTATTTGTAATGAAAAAACGCAATGTATTTTTTTCCGCTGTTTTATCGCTACTCATCATAGGTACAGCAACGCCGGTGGCCGGTGCAGCGGAATATTATCTGGCGGATGGCACAACCGCTTTGGCGGATATTGCAGCCACAACCGGCATAGATGCAGAACTGCTGGCGGCCATGAATGACGTCCAGGAGGGTGCCTATCCGCAAGGCCTGTTGGTTTTGCCAGAGCAGCCGCAACTGACCATCACGGTACAACCTGGAGACACTTTGTACTCGCTGGCAGCACAGCGCGGCATTCGCGTAGAGGATTTGGCTGCGGCCAACAACCTCAGCGAGCCCTATCTGATTTACCCGCAGCAGCGTCTTTATTACCAACTTTCCGATGAGCAGGCTGCTGTTTATACGCCAGCCACGGATCAGGTGGAGGAAGTGCTGGCTACCTGTGATACAGGCGGAGCGATTACCGCCAGCGCGTCCCTGGCCTCACGTAACGGAGGCAAGACCTGGCTATGGCCGATTGACGGTGTGATTACCTCTGTGTTTGGACAGCGCAGCCGCGGCTATCACTACGGCCTGGATATTGCGGCAGATACAGGAACAGAGATTAGCGCCGCTGCCGGAGGTGTGGTAACAGAGGCAGATTGGAAAAACGACGCCTATGGCTATGCGGTGATGATTGACCATGGGAACGGATACACCACACTGTACGGACACTGCTCGGAATTGCTGGTGGAAAGCGGACAAAAGGTCAAGGCTGGCGAAAGCGTGGCCCTGGTGGGCAGCACTGGCAACAGCACAGGGCCGCATGTGCATTTTGAGGTACGCATCAATGGCAGCTGTACGGATCCTTTAGAAATTTTGCCCTAAAAAATAAGAAAATAAAAAAATTTTCAGACTTTTTCCAGCAACTACCGCCAATAAAAACTTTGCCGCAGCAAAGACTAGAGATGGGGCAAAAACAGAAAGGAGGAAAAATATTTGTGGATAGTAAAAATTACCCATTTAAATCTGCAACCGCAGCATTGATTGTTATGGCAGTGCTGCTGGTTATGGCTGCATGCGGCTATAACAGCAACAGCAACAGCCGCGTACTGGGTACGGAGAGCGAGATCATTTACGGTTATATCAAGGACTGTAACCAGCAGGCCCGCACCATAACAGTGGATGAGGTGGAGCTGATTACCAGTGCAGATACCAATCGTGTTAACCAGCTGGGTTTGCGCTCCAGCCAGTTTACCAATGGCTATTATGTGCATAACCCTGCGGTGGGGCATACCATGTATGCCATTGACAGCAACATCGGCCTGTATTTTGATGCAGTGAAAAACAGCAGTGATACGCAGGGCACGAGTGGCAATGGCAGTGCTGGTGATTTTGACAACAACAAAACCACCAATAACAATATCAATACCAGCAACCAGCCTGACGCTATGAGCAATAACAACAGCAACGATAATCACAACAACAATGATCGTGGGTACAGCGACAATGGTACAGCGGATTTGGACAACTATACCATTACCAGCAACCAGCCCAACACGGATAACAACAGCCAGAGCAACACAGCTACGATAGGCAGCGACGCAGCAGTTACAGTGGACGAAAACAACGTGCTGCGCATCAACCAGTCCAATGGCGACAATGCATCTGACAATACGCAGAGCGATAGCGCCAAAGGCGACACCAACAATGAGGTAAACACAGGAAACAATTCCTATTTGATTAACTCTAACGACAACAATGGCAGCTTGGGTGATAGCTTTGCCACCAGTATTACCAACAACGAGGCGGCAGGTGTCCAGACCGGTAAGAGCTGGGAGGAAGGATTTGCCCAACTGTGGGATGAGATTACCGGCGACGATGAGAACAACACCCTCTACAGGTTGACCGTCACCAATGGCAAAGTAACTGCCATTCGCAACTGCAACACGCTGCTAGGCTTGTAAGCAGCCACAATGATACAAAAAGAGAGGGCCATGGCCCTCTCTTTTTAATTGCAAGCGATTGTTACTTATTCCGCTGCTCTAAGCAGTTGACGCGTATATTCATGCTGCGGGTGATCAAACAACGCATCCACCGTATTTTCCTCCACAATTTGACCGTCCTTCATGACGATACTGCGGTCGCAGCACTGATAAATGACGTTTAAATCGTGAGAAATGAATAAATAACTTAAATTATATTCGTTTTTTAAACGCATCAGCAAATCCAGAATCTGATCCTGAATGGTCACATCCAAAGCGGAGACTGCCTCGTCTAAAATCACCAGCTTAGGCCGGACAATCATGGCTGTGGCAATAGAGATACGCTGACGCTGTCCACCGGACAGCTCGCGGGGCTTGCGGTTGAGATATTCCGAGCCCAGTCCCACGTCCTCCAGCATAGCCACCACGCGGCGCTTACGCTCGGCTGCCGTGTACTTGCCATAAATCAGCAGCGGCTCCTCCACAATGCGGCCCACGCTAAAAGCGGGATTGAGCGAGGAATAGGGGTCCTGAAAGACCATCTGCGGACGTGGACTATAGTGAATCACCTCGCCCTGATAATCGCGGACAATACCGAGAATCACCTTAGCCAGGGTACTTTTTCCACTGCCGGATTCACCGACCACGCCCAGAATCTCGCCCTGTTGCATGCGAAGATTGATGTTTCGCAGCACCTGCTTAGTAGATTTTTTGCTAAAAATACCCCCGCTTTGCCGATAAAAGCTATTTAAATTGCGTACTTCCAGAATCACTGAATCACTCATGGAAAGCTCCTATACAAGAATGCGGAACATAAAGCCCTAAGCTTATGCGCGTTTGCGCCGGGTGGGAATCGCGGCAATCAAACGCTTGGTATAATCCTGCTGCGGATGAAAAAATACCTGCTCGCAGCTGCCTTCTTCCACCAACTCACCCTGATACATAACAGCCACGCGGCTGCACAGCTTATGCACAACCTGCAAATTGTGCGAGATAAACAAAATGGCTACATTATGCTCGCGGTTTATTTTCTTCAGCAAATCCAAAATCTGCGCCTGAATGGTCACATCCAGAGCTGTGGTCGGCTCATCACAAACCAACAGCTTGGGACGCGAGACAATGGCAGAGGCAATCATAGCGCGTTGCAACATACCGCCGGAAAGCTCATGCGGGTACTTTTTGTACACAACTTCCGGCTCTGGAAGCTCGACATCAGCCAGCGCTTGCAAAGCGCGCTGCCGACGCTCCTCCCGACTGATCTGCGTATGGATTTTCAGGCACTCCTCAACTTGCGGGCCAATACGCATCACCGGATTCATGGAAGTCATAGGCTCCTGAAAGACTACGCCAATATCCCGCCCCTGCAAAAGGCGTAAATCCTGACGGCTACACTTGAGCAGATCCTTGCCGTCAAACCAGATTTCGCCGGAGCAGATGGTTTGCCGACGCTGCATCAAACCGGAAATCGCCATAGCGGTCACGGTCTTGCCGCTGCCGGATTCCCCCACCAGACCGAGAATCTCACCGTGCTTCATATGAAAGCTGATATCGTGCACAGCCTCGTTTTGCTGTGGATTGTCATAAAAACGCACCCGTAGATGCTTTACCTCAAGCATGGTATCTGTTCCTCATTTCCACAGTGCTGATTTGTATACCAGGGCCAGCTAACGGCGGTTCTTTTGTTGCAGTCCCTCGCCTAAAAGCGAAAAACCGAGAATCAGCAGCACAATAACCAGTCCGGTAAAAATAGCATACCACGGCGCCTTGCCCAGGTAGACCTGTGCCTCGGACAACATGCGGCCCAAAGAAGCGTCCGGCGGCTGCACGCCAATGCTCAAATAGCTCATGCTGGCCTCTGCCAGCACCGCATTGTTAAAGCCAATGGAAATCGCCGGCAATAAAACCGGAATGGTGTTGGGCAGGATATGTCGGAACATAATACGAAAATGTCCGGCACCCATCAAGCGCGCAGAATAAATATAGTTGAGGTTCTTTTGCCGCACAAACTCCCCCCGTACCACACGGGCAAAGCTGGGGATAAAAAGAATACCCAAAATAAGAATAATCCGGTATTTTCCCCCACCAAAGGCGGCAATAATCACCAGCGCCATCAGGATGCTGGGAAAAGCGGTAATCGCATCACAAATATGCATGAGGATGGTATCTGCGGCGCCGCCAAAATAGCCGGTCAGGCTGCCGATAATCGTACCGCCAATGCAGCCAATCAACACCACGCATACGGCGATAAAAAAGGTTGTGCCAGCGCCCTCTGTGACGCGAGAGAAAATATCGCGGCCAAAATTATCCGTACCAAAGGGATGGGCCAGAGAGGGGCCAGCAAACTTTAAGTCCGCGTTCATCTGGGTGGTGCTGTAAGGAGTCCAAAAGTAGCCAACCACAATCATCAGCAGCATCACCACAGTAATTACCGCACCAATGCGCAGAAAATAATTCTGACGCTTAAAGAGCGGTTCTGTATTGATTTTTTTCATAAGAATCGCCCTCCTTGGAGCAAAGCAGGCACCGCAGACACAGGCTTAACTGAGTCGAACACGTGGATCCATATATTGATAAAGGATATCGGCAATAAAATTCACTGCCACTACCCAAAATGCCAAAATTACAACAATCGCCTGTACCACAGGCACATCACGATTAGAAATAGAAGCCAGCAGCAGCCGGCCAATACCAGGCACAGAAAAAATCTGCTCGACAATAATACTGGCTGCCGCCATCTCGGCAATGGAAACCGCTAAAAAGGCAACCACGGGAATCATTGCGTTGGGCAAAGCATGGCTGACCAGCGCGCTAGACCGGCTATGGCCGCGGCTGTAAGCCGTATAAATATAATTTTTCCCCATTTCATTGAGCACAGAGGAGCGCAGCATCTTAACGGTCATGGCTATGCGCGGCAAGGCAATAGAAATAGCGGGGAAAAGCATATAGAGCAAAAAAGCGGGCAAATCTTCTTTATAGGAAACAAAATTACCGGGCACAAAAACCCGCAACACCTCTCCGAAAACAAAGGAGAGCAAAATTCCCACGAAAATGGGTGGAATGGACATGATAATCTGATTGCTTATGGTTAAGCTACGATCCAGCAGCCGCCCCTCCTGTTCTGCGGCCAGCAGGCCCAGTGGAAAGGATACCACGAGAATCAGGATGAAGGACATCAGGGTAAGCAATGCGGTCACCGGCAACCGCTGAGCAATCAATTCCCGTACAGGTATATTATAGGTATAAGAGGTTCCCATATCTCCCTGAAGAAAACTGCCCAGCCAATCCCCATACTGGACCAGCACCGGACGATCTAACCCAAGCTCGGCGCGTAACTGCGCAACCTGCTCCGGCGTGGCGTTGGTGCCCAGCATACTGGTAGCCGCATCGCCGGAGATTACCTGAAAGGCCAGGAAAGCGAGGAAGGAAACAACGAACAATGTAATAATGAGAGTAATGAGCTTTTTGACAATATATTTCAACTTCCTCGCCTCCTTTGCCTTGAGAGTACAGTCCGCTTTTCTTTCAGACTGTTATTGTGCCAGACTACTGAACATAGTGCACAGTGGACATATCCATTACATACAGCGGATAGAACTGATAACCAGTCAGGTTATTCTTGATGGCAACCAGGTCTGCCATATCCTGGATATACACATTGGCGGCCTGCTCGGTAAGAATGCGGGCGGCCTGCTTATACAGCTCGGTCTGCGCATCGTCATCGGTGGTGGTTTCCGCCTGGGCAATCAGACTGTCATAGTCGGCATTGTTAAAGTTAATCATATTCTTGCCGTTGGTGCTGACCCAGCGGTCGAGCAACGCGCCGGCGGTAAGCGTAGCCGCATCAAAACCAATGACAGTAGATTCAAAGTTGCGGCCGTTATATACATCGTTTAGCCAGGTATCCCATTCGATGGTGGAGATGGAGGCATCGATGCCTACAGCTGCCAGCTGCTCAACCAGCACCTCAGCGGTATTGACATGCGGTGTATAATTGGAAGGCACGGTAATGGTCATGCTAAAGCCATCGCCATAACCAGCTTCTTCCAGCAAATCCCTGGCCTTATCCGGATCATAGGTGTAATAATCGCTGAGTGTAGCGTCAAAATACTTGGTAAAAGCCGGATAGATCGAGGTGCCGACCTTTGTTCCATGGCCATTGGCAGTCAAATCCAAAATTTCCTGCACATTAACGGCATAGCACATGGCCTGCCGAACCAGCACATTGTCAAAGGGAGCTACCGCATTGTTGAGATACAGCGCCTGTACCAGATTCATGGTACCCTCCAGCACAGTATACTCACTGCTCAGGACATCCGCCTGGTCAACCGTAAGATGAGAGGTGATGTCAATCGCACCTGCACCCAGTGCAGACATCTTGGCATTGGCATCCTCATAAATCTTAAAGGTAACTTTATCCAGATACGCGGCCTGTCCCCAGTAATCCTCAAATTTTTCCATCACTAGTTCTTCCTGTATGGAGCGGGACACAAAGTGGAAGGGGCCGGTACCCACAGGATTGGTGGCCTGGTCGGCATAATCCTGAGGAATGATATAAACCCCAGCCACATAACTGATAAAGTCATTATTTGGCTCGGTAAGCGTAATCGTTACAGTATTGCCTTCCGCAGAAATGTCTTGAATCCCATCCAGGGCTGCTTGCAAAGACAGATCAATCGTGGTGGAAGCGCAGGTTTCAAAAGAATAGAGTACATCGTCTGCTGTTACAGTCTCGCCATTATGGAACAACACACCGTCACGCAGAGTAAAGGTATAGGTAAGACGGTCGTCTGAAATGGAGTAGTCAGAGGCTACGGCAGGCACATAATCACCAGCAGAATTCGGTTTAACCAGACCTTCAAACAGGTTAAACAGAACTTCTCTAGTTCCCGCTGCTACCATCTGATAGGGGTCAAGGCTGTCTTCCAGATCCTGCGCGATGCCTACAACGATTTCACCGCCATAAACAATCTCTCCGGAAGAATGGTCTTCACTGTCATCCTGATTCCCAGGCTGCGTGCTGTCGCCACAAGCGCACAGAGCAAGAGCCACCAGAGTCAGGAGCAGGAATAGGGTAAGCATACGTTTTTTAAACATTTCACGTCTCCTTCCACCGCTTGATATAAGCGAGGTTACAATAAATTGCGCTGTTCTCATTATTAAATTGTCGCGTGTACTATACTATACTTCGTCTTTAAATGCAAGCAAAATTTTTATAGAGTAGTAAAATGTCTGTATTTTTTTACATTTTTTTGTCAAAATGGCTGTTTTTTCAAAAAAATTATCAGAATTTACAGATAATTTACACATAATACAACAACTCCACAGACGCATAAGTTTTGCTTTTTCTCATACCAGCAAGACGCAGCAACCTGATGCGGCAGCACAATAACCTCTGGGGTGATTGTCTTGCCTGAGGCCGATACCTATAATATAAACAAAAATTACTATGTTTACACACTGTATTCCCTATACTGCACCAACAGCGACAGCAAGGCAGCTAAACCGGACAAAAGAAGAAAAAGGAGCAATCGTCACAGCAAGATGCAGCTTTTCAACAACAGCAAGTACACAGCCGAGGCAAGCCAATGAATGCTCCGCGCCACTGGCTTGCTTGAATGGTAGCACTAAGCTGGAGAAGAGCACCAAAGTCTGCGGGAAATGCGGAACACGAACGCAATAACAATCTACCGGGCCATGGCCACGCACCATAAAGCATAAGGGTACTGGCAAAGACCAGTACCCTCTTTTACTTGGCCAAACAAGCCATGCCCCAAACGTGGCAAACAGGAAAGCAGGTCAAATGCTATTTTCCGGTAGGTTGTTGCCGGAAAAGTCGTTCATCACCTCAACAGAAGGCTCAACGGACCAGTACACGGCCGAGGAGGTATCGCCCTGGCGATACATAGCGCCCCACCTTCCATCCCGATATACATAGATAATGGGAATTTCCGTTCCTACAGAATCGTTTTCATCCTCGTAAACCATCGTGCTGTCCAGCACTGCGTAATCATAGGTAATGCTTACCACCACATTGCCATCATAATCAATAAAGCCAAACTTACCCTGCTTTTCTACTTTAATAATAGGCCATAAGGCCTCGCTGTTGGTCTGGAAGCTGTCATAGGCAGGCTCAATAACCAGATTACCAGCCAAATCTACAGCGCCATACAGGCCATCGCGGGATACCACCACCAGATTGCTGGTAATTTCATGACTATCGTTAACATCCACCTGGGCGGAATCCCAGCGCAAATCATTGAGCGGCTCCAAGGTATCCTTATCAATGAACATCCACTGCCCGTTCTGTTTAACCAGCCAAGCATTGGGCAAGGGGGCAATATCCTGATACTGCTCCGGCAGAATCTGCTGTCCGGTACCGTCGCGCAGGCCCAAATTATCGCCGCTGCCGCTCAGGTACAGTGGCAGATAAATATACGCGCCGCCATTGCCGTCTGCAGCAGGCTGGTAATAATAGAGCGCCCGGAGGGAAGGATCCTCTTCCAGCTCCTCGTCAGTAAACAGGCTGCCAGCTATGGCCGCGCTGCTGCTGAAAAAGTCATGGATGAAACCGGCCAGAATGCTGGAGCCGCCAGCCAAAATACAGATTGCAAAAATAAGCAGCACCCGCCACAGGGTGAGCAGAGTACGACCCTCATTATACTTGATTTTTACCGGCACAGCTTCTACCTCCATGCAAATCGTTTCTATTCTCAACCTGTGTACTTAAAATCACCCAAAATTCGGGCATTTATCCGCACAAAGCACAATTTTCCGCAGTCTTGTCCACCTGGCCCACGCATCAGGGCGGAAAAACAAAACAGATTGCCGCGCAAGCCTGTTTGCGGCCAAGGGCGCTTCTGATTCATCATACGTAATAATTTTATCATCATGCCGCAGGGATAGCAATCTTATTTCGACAAAAAAAGCATATTTTATACCTGCGGAGCTGTTGCAGACTCCGGCCAAAAAAATACCTGTTCACAAACATTATAGTTTCTTTACATTTCTTGCGTATTGCCTGATTTTTTGTTACAATGAAATTGTTGTCTGGACAATACGCCGGACTGCTTTTCCGGCATATGTAACTTTGCTTCTTTGTACATGGAAACGCAATTACAAGCAACGCCATACCAGGCGTGATACAGATAGGAGCGATGATTATGCAACGCCGCAGCGCTATACTTTTACCCCTCAGTTCCCTGCCCTCGTCTCACGGCATAGGAAGCTTGGGCCAGGCAGCTTATGATTTTATTGATTTTTTGGCTGCCAGCCAGCAGAGTTACTGGCAAATGCTGCCCCTTTGTCCATTGGGCAGCGGCAACTCGCCCTATGCATCCTACGCTTCCGCAGCCGGAGAGCCCTGCCTAATTGATTTGGACTTGCTGGTACAGCAGGGCTGGTTAAGCGCGGAGGAGGTAGCAGCCTACGACAAACAAATTGTGGGCGACAATCCCCGCCTTATTCATTATCCGCACTTGCATAAATACCGTTTGCCCCTGCTGGAGCAGGCCAGCCGCCGTTGCTGGCAGAGCCAGGCCGAGCAGATAGAGAAATTTGCCGAGGAAAACCGCGGCTGGCTGGATGACTACGCGCTGTATATGGCCTTAAAACGACCCTTTCAGCGGCCCTGGTATCAGTGGCCGGAGGAAATTCGCCAGCGGCAGGCTGCGGCCATGGTGGCCTACCGCGTACAGCTGGATGCGGACGTGCGCCTCTTTACCGGCCTGCAATATCTCTTCCAGCAACAATGGCAGCAACTCAAGCAATACGCGCAGGAAAAGGGCATTGGCATGATTGGCGACTTGCCTATTTATGTAGCGCTGGATTCCGCAGACGTCTGGGCTGAGCCGCAGTGGTTCCAGCTCGACGCACAGGGCCAGCCGCAGCGCGTAGCGGGCTGTCCGCCGGACAAATTTTCCCCAACTGGCCAGCGCTGGGGCAATCCCCTATATGACTGGGAAAAATTGCGCGCGGATGGCTATGGCTGGTGGTTGCGTCGCATTGCCATACAGGCTGCGCGCTTTGAAATACTGCGCATCGACCACTTCCGCGGCTTGGAAAGCTACTTTGCCATTCCAGCTGACGCACAAGACGCACAGCAGGGAGAATGGCTGCCCGGACCAGGCGCGAACTTTCTGCAAACCATCTGCCAATGGTTCCCAAATTTACAGCTGCTTGCCGAAGATTTGGGACACATCACAGAGGCGGTTCAGCAGCTGCGCGAGTCCTGCTCCATACCGGGCATGAAGGTACTCCAATTTGCCTTTGACACACCATCCAGTCCGTATCTGCCACATCAGTATCCACATAACTGTGCCTGCTACAGCAGCACACACGATACCCTGCCGCTGGCCGCCTGGTGGGGCACGCTCAGTGAGAAAAGGCAATACTACGTCAGGCGCTACCTCGGCTTAAACGAGCAGGAAGGTATCGTTTACGGTTTGCTGCGCGGCGGCATGAGCAGTGTGGCCGATCTTTTTGTGGCACAGATGCAGGATTGGCTGGCGCTGGGCGCTTCCTCCCGCATCAATACCCCGGGCGTAGCGCACGGCAACTGGCGCTGGCGGCTGCTGCCCAGTGAGGCCAATTCCGCGCTAGCCCTGCGTATAGCAGATATGACGCGCCTATATGGACGCGCTTAGGCTGCGGCTGGAATTTTTGTCCAAATGATGCACGCGTGTAGATCAAAAGAACTGGAGTCTTATAGTGGAGTCTTATAAATGAAAACAATCAAAATGCATAAAACCTATTATATCATGCTCACCGTGGCCCTGGGCGTGGCGCTGCTCATGCTGGCTGTAGTCTGTCTGTATGCTTTTGGCCTAGCACAGCTACAGGGCGGAGAGGGCAATGTGCTGATTGCGCTGCTGCTGGTCACTGTGCTGGCGCTGTACATTTGCCCGCAAATGCTGTTCTTTCAGGGCGTAACGCTCAGCACGGGATATATCTCCCTGCGCCGCTGCGGTTTCCTTCCGCAGGAGCTGCTGTTCAGCCCGGAGGACGTCATGTTCTGCACAGCCAGGGAATCGAAAAAGCGCCTGATGAACGCCTACACCCTGCAATTCTATTTAAAGGACGGGCAGCAGCTCTCCAGCAGCCGCTTGTTTTTTGACGAGGCCAGCTGGCACGATTTCCAAAAATCCCTTCCCAATTATTATGCGTGGCGGCGCGCTGTAAACATGCGACCCCGCTACAGTGATGAGACACGTTTTGTGAAAAAAACCCGTTATTACTGGGTACCTCTTATTGGCCTGGCTCTGCTGGGCGGGGCCTATGTACTGTACACAATGGCCATTTAAGCCGACAGGGCAGGAAAGGCGGTAACAAGAGATGACTTTTTCCAGCAAACCAATGCTCGATGATTTTTGTACCTTTCTCAACCAGGCAGTTTCGCCCTATCATACGGTGGAGCTGGCTTGCCGGCGTTTGACTGCCGCCGGCTTTACCGAGCTTCCCCTCTCTCAACCCTGGCAAATACAGCCTGGCGGCCGTTATTATGTGCGCTGCTTTGATACCGCGCTGGCCGCCTTTGCCATTGCACCGCAGGCGCAGCAGCAAGCAGGCAGCTTTCGTCTGGCCGCCTGTCATACAGACTGGCCGGGCCTGCGCGTAAAGCCCAATCCGGAGCAGGTAGCTGCCGGCTGCTGCAAGCTGAACATCGAGCCCTATGGCGGGGCGATTTACGCCAGCTGGCTGGATCGCCCCCTATCCATAGCAGGTGTAATAACAAGAAAGGGAGAGCGGCCGCTTGCGCCGCAAATTCAGCTTTTTGATTGGGGCGAGCCGCTACTGACCATTCCCAATGTGGCCATCCATCTTAACCGCGAGATAAATAACGGCCTCAAGCTCAATCCAGCTGTAGATCTCCTGCCGCTGCTCAGCAGCGTTAGTCCGGATTGGCTGAAAACAGATCTGCTGCTACAGCACCTAGCCCAGCGACTTGGCCTGGAGAAAACGGATATACTGGACTACGATCTCTATGTATACAATGCGGAGCCTGCCTGCGTACTGGGGCTGGAGAAGGAGTTTCTTTCTGCGCCGCGGCTGGATAACCAAAGCTCTGTCTATGCCTGCCTGCAAGGGCTGATCAACAGCCAACCCCGCCAAGGCGTAAACGGCATTGTCCTTTGCGATAACGAGGAAGTAGGCAGCCGCAGCAAGCAGGGCGCGGATAGTGCCACCTTAAAGCTGGTACTGGAAAAGCTACGTCTGTCCCTGGGCTGGACACAGGCGCAATATCTGGATGCGTTAAGCAGCGGCCTGCTGCTCTCGCTGGATGTGGCGCATGCCGTACATCCCAATCACAGCGAATTGAGCGACAGCAGCTGCCAGGCCCTGCTGAATCAGGGCTGCGTTATCAAACGCAATTACAGCCAGCGTTATCCAACAGATGCACGCGGCAACGCTATAGCGGAGGCGCTCTGCCAAGCGCATGGCATTGCCTGCCAGAAATTTATGAACCGGGCGGATCAGGCGGGCGGCAGCACACTGGGCGCGCTACTCTCACCCCTGTTGCCCATGCGCTGCATAGACGCAGGCGTTCCTCTGCTGGCCATGCACTCGGCGCGCGAGCTCATGGGGACGCAGGATTTGCCAGCCCTGCTGGCACTAATCACAGCCCTTTTTGAAGCAGATTGAGCCCATGCATATGGGTGCAAAAAAGGACCCGTCAGGCAAAACTCTGCCTGACGGGTCCTTTTTTGTCTGCAGGCAGACAGCTTATCTTGAGCCTTTGCTGCGGCTTACCAATACGAAGCCGGATTCTGACTGGCACCGTCATGCTC
>CALXSV010000177.1 GCA_944391235.1 uncultured Clostridia bacterium
ATTAAAGCTTACCTCGCGCCAGCCTTCCTGTCCGCGTACAGAAATAAAGGCATCGGGACGAGGATTTTCACCAGTCACAAGATAATGCGCGGATCGTAAGGCCGCTTCCATAACACCGCCGGTTACACCAAAGATAACACCTGCGCCTGTATAGGTGCCAAGCGGCGAATCAAACTCTGCCTGCGGCAAGCTGGCAACATTCATATTTACCGAGCGTACAATGCGTCCCAACTCTCTGGTTGTGAGCACTAAATCCACATCCTGTCCAGCGCCGGCGTCATTCATATTGGATAAAGCGCATTCCGCCTTTTTGGCCACGCAGGGCATAATGGAAATGCAAACGATATTGGCTGGATCTATACCAGCCCGCTGTGCAAACCAAGTTTTTGTTACAGCACCAAACATCTGCTGTGGACTCTTAGCGGTTGACAGGCATTTTACCATATCCGGATACTGTGATTTGATAAAACGCAGCCACCCTGGACAACAGGAGGTAAACATGGGGTGCTCGGCCAGTTCTCCACTTTTCAGGCGACGAAGCAATTCGCTGCCTTCCTCCATAATGGTCAAATCCGCGGTAAAGGAAGTATCAAAAATATAATTTACGCCCAGCTTGCGCAAAGCTGCAACAATTTGGTTTACCGAGGCCGCGCCGGTTTCTACCCCCATGGTTTCTGCCCAGGAGGTACGTACGGCCGGCGCTATCTGCACCACTGTAACCTTATTCGGGTTCGCTAGCGCATCAAAGAATTTGCCCGTATCATCGCGCTCACGCAGGGCTCCAACCGGACAATGGGTAATACACTGTCCGCACAGTGCGCAGTTCGCATTTTCAATAACACGGTTTAAAGAAACATCTACCGAGGTGCGGGAACCGGTACCGCTCAAGTCCCATACAGACAGGGATTGCACCTTATCGCATACCTGAATGCAACGCATGCATTTTATGCACTTGCTGCTGCTGCGATAAAGCGGGAAAGTATTGGACCAGTTGTTTTTCGGTATCTGCTCCTGATAATCAAAGTCAAGAACGCCCAAGTCATTGGCAATTTTTTGCAGCTTGCAGGTTCCGGAGCGTACGCAGGACACGCATTTGCCGTCATGCTGAGACAGGATGAGCTCCATATTGGTACGCCTGGTACGGCGGGCCCGGGGCGAATTGGTATAAACAACCATCCCCTCACGCACGGGATTGTTGCAAGCCGTAACCATAGCACGCTCGCCCTTTACCTCTACGCAGCAGATACGGCAGGCGCCGATTTCATTCAAATCCTTTAAATAACAGAGACTGGGAATTGGGATACCAATGCTGGCTGCTGCATCCATAATTGTGGTATTCTCCGCAACAGAGACCGGTATATTATCTATCGTTAAGCTTACCATTGCGAAATTCTACCCCCTTTAAAGTTACCATAACCAAAATGATCGCAACGCAGACAGCGAGAGGCTTCCTGGTGGGCTTCTTCTGCAGTCATGCCCTGTTTTACCAAATCAAAATCATTTGCACATTCTGTCATGCAGCGGTTTTTCAAATCAACACGTCCACATGGCGGCATATTGGTAAGATGCGCCGGGGGAATTTCAACATCTGTGGTAATGATATGCTTATATCCCAAGTAAGCGTCAATATTTGCAGCAGCCACCTTACCCGCGGCTACAGCACGAATCACAGTCGCCGGACCGGTAACTGCGTCGCCTCCAGCAAATACATTTGGTGTGTTGGGGACAAAGGCGTTAGAATAAGTAGAAATTGCGCCTTTTTTCAGTGGCAGCACCTGCTCAAAAGGCTGACTGCCGATAGCCTGACCAATGGCCACGATTACAATATCGCAGGGAATTCTTTCCTGCGGAGCATCTGCATCCACCGGAGTAGGCCGGCCATCTTTACCATAACGGCCAATCAACTGCGGCCGTGTCCACAAGGCAACCACCTTGCCGTTCTCATCCGCCTCAATTCGGGCTGGAGCCTGTAGAGTTGAAATCTGGCAGCCTTCCGCCATGGTTTCCTGAATCTCTTCAGCTTGGGCCGTCATATCCGTCACACGGCGTCTATAGATGCATTTAACCGAGGCCGCGCCCAAACGGAGCGAGGTTCGGGCCGCGTCCATAGCAACGTTGCCACCGCCAACAACGCAAACGCGCTTGCCTGCCAAATCTGCGGGGTTCCCCTCACCAATATTGCGCAGGAAGGATACGGCAGAAATTACACCATCACTATCCTCGCCTTCAATACCCAGTTTTTTGTCATTATGCGCGCCAATAGAAATATAAATGGCGTCGTATAGGCCTTCGATATCAGAGAAGGGAATATCTTCCCCAATAGATACGCCGGTATGTACCTCTATACCCGTAGAAAGGATGTAATTGATATCATCATCCAAACGGTGCTTGGGCAAACGGTAATCCGGAATACCATAGCGTAGCATACCACCCAGCTTGGGCCGCTGATCATAAACCACGACCTGATGGCCCATCAAGGATAGAAAGTACGCTGCGGATAAACCGCCCGGGCCGCCGCCGATAATGCCGATTTTCTTTCCAGTAGGCTCCGCACATTTTGGTGGCATATTGTTGGTGGCGTGGTCCGCGGCAAAACGCTTGATACCGCAGATGTTGATCGGGTCGTCTACCATGCTACGGCGGCAATGCGTTTCGCATGGATGCTCGCAAACAAAACCGCAGACAGTGGGGAAGGGGTTATCTTTCCGAATCAGGCGCAATGCCTCATCATACATCCCCTCTCTTACCAGAGCAATATATCCGGGAACATCAACACTAGCCGGACAGCGGGTTACGCAGGGGACGGCCTTAGTCAGGCCACTAATGCAGCGCCCATACTGAATATGTTCTTCATAATCTTCACGAAACCCCCGAACACCGTGTAAAACCATAGCTGCAGCGGTATATCCTATGGCACAATCGGCAGAATCGCCAATTACTTTAGCTGTTCGCTCAATCAAATCAATGGTTTCCAAAGTGGCTGTACGGTCCAGTACACTTTCAATTAGCTGCGTAAGTTGTCCCAATCCCACACGGCAAGGTACGCATTTGCCGCAGGTTTGTGCGTGGCACAGACGAAGATAGGTCAGCGCCATATCAACCGGACACAGTCCAGGTGGATTTGCGCTGATGCGGCGCTCCATATCTCTGGAGATGCCATCAACCACAGTTTTCGCACGATTGGGTTCTTCAATTGACAATCTGCTCATTTCGTGCATCACTCTCTTTTCTCTTTTTTCTCTATCTCTTTAAAAAAATAAAGGGACGAGTATAGCATATATTATTACATATAAGTTATATTAATGCAATATCTTTCTTTATGATTACAATTTGCAATATTTATAAAAGACAAAACTTTATAACTATAAACGACGAAACAAAGCTATGGGTTTTCCAATAATAGCCAATTCCTGCACATAAATTGGCTCCATTGTCTGATTTTCCGGTTGCAGGCGATATTGATTTTGCTCTTTATAAAAAGTTTTAACCGTTGCCTCGTCATCTATTAAAGCAACAACAATCTCCCCATTTTTAGCGGTATGCGCTTCTTCAACAATCAAGTAATCTCCATCGTAAATACCAGCCTCAATCATGCTTTCTCCGTTTACCCGTAGCATATATAGCTGTTTGTTGGAGCGTACATAATCTAGCGGAACAGGGAAAGTATCTTCAAAGTTTTCCTCTGCTAAAGCGGGCAAACCAGCATTAATTTTTCCCAGAATTGGTACATCTACCATTTCATGTTGGTGATAAAAAGGATTTTCGTTATCCTCTAAAACCTCAAGGGCACGCGGTTTTTGTGGGTCACGCCGGATATAGCCCTTTTTCTCTAAAGTTGCCAAATGTGCATGTACAGTAGAAGGAGAGCTGAGTTGTACAGCCTCGCATATTTCACGAACGGACGGCGGATAGCCCTTGCTGCGAATTTCCGCCTTAATATAATCAAGAATAGCAGCCTGCCTGGCATTTAAATCAATATAATCCAATTTGTACCCCCCGATTCTATTTGTGATATTTTTGTATATATTTATAATGCGTGTCCTCAGTATAGCATAGAAAAGAAAAAAATGCAAACATATGTTCGAAAAAAGCTTGACATAGAACAAATGTTTGCCTATAATTAAAACAGAACATACGTTCGTGATTTGTATGAAAAAAGGAAAGAGGGATTAAACAATGAAAAGCTTACAGGGGAAAAGATTAAGAAAAGGACGTTGCTTATTGGTTTTGTTGGCTTTCTTTTTACTGATTAATTTTACCATTGGCAATTTAACAGCCAATGCGGATAACATAAAAAACATTGAAGCAAAAGACTGTAAAATGGTTGTTGTACAGCATGGCGATACATTATGGGACATTGTGAATGAAAACTATCCAGACGATTGCAATATTAGGCAAACTATCCATGCCATAAAAAAAATAAACGCTCTGGAGAGCGCTGTAATTTATCCTGGTCAAAGCCTGTATTTGCCAGAGCTAAGCTAATGCCATGCGATAGAGCCTATTTTTGGCCTTTTGTTATTACTTCCGATAATATATATTATGTTGAGTTAAAGTAAAATATAAAACAAAATAAATATCACAACTAAGCCCATGCACTACAGCCTTATGCATGGGCTTAGCGAGCTATATTCAGGCTATGATTTCAAACATTTTCTTCTTTTATCCATGCGCTAAGCGCTGCAAAATCCTGTAAGCTTAAAGCTTCAGCACGACAATCTTCC
This sequence comes from uncultured Clostridia bacterium, assembly GCA_944391235.1. Classification (GTDB taxonomy): domain Bacteria; phylum Bacillota; class Dehalobacteriia; order UBA4068; family UBA4068; genus CALXSV01. Next base: position 4,725 of record CALXSV010000177.1, read on the forward strand.
GGTAATCCACAAGCCCGCAAAGCCTGTTTCCAATATTCTCTATCCCCGCTAAAAGGCGAAGCCAGTAAGCCATTAACTAAAGTTTTTCTTCGATTGGCAAAAGCGGCTTCAACCAAACGCATGATTTGGTGAATATCCGCTTGTACTGGTGGTTCAGATAGCCGCTCTATTTTTAAGACAGCCGATGTTACCGCTGGAGGCGGCGAAAAACTACTCCCCGAAACATCAAAGCATACCTCACAATGTCCATAATAGGCCGCCAGTATGGATAATGGACCATTGTCTTTGCCCTTACCATAAGCAATTCGCTCAGCAGCCTCTTTTTGCAAAAGCAAAACCATTCGTTTCCAAGCGCCCCCGGAAATAAGTAATTTATTAATCAATACCGAGGTAATGCTGTACGGCAAATTTCCATATAATACATAAGGCTGGCCCTGATTAAAGCAGCTATAATCATAGCTTCGTGCATCTGCATGAACAATGTGCACATGCGTATTATTAATAAATGCTGCTTTTAAATAAAGAACAAAATCATCCTCAATTTCTAAAGCAGTTATGTGATTGCCCAATTCTGATAGCGGCTTGGTTATGGCGCCTAACCCAGCTCCAATTTCCAGCACAACATCATCTGCATCCAAATCACCCAACTGCACAATTTTCTCAATTACCTTCTTGTCGACCAGAAAATTCTGTCCTCGAACCTTATTGGGCCGGATGCGCATATCTGTTTTTGCGATCAAGGGCCGCGACGTTTTGCCGCGGCCTGAATTTTTTTTATTTGTCATTGTACTCCAGCTTCATTCTTCCAGTATATAAATGGTAACATTCTGACGCCCCCATTGCATACATTCTTCTTCTGTATCCATATACAAATCAATAATATGCCCGTTTATTGCGCCGCCTGTATCCTCTGCCGTAGCAAAACCATAACCAACAACATATACCTTTGAACCTAGGGGAATCACATCTGGGTCAACGGCAATGGTACCTACCGCAGGCCAGGTCCCTGTTGCTGTCTGATTTCCCGTCCAGGTATAGGCGGTAGCTTCGACTGTAAAAGAAGCAGAATAATAGAAATTAGCTCCGCTTTCTGTGGTTGCCATATTCTTTGGCTCTGCAGTGTTATCCGCTTCATTCGCTCCGCTATCTCCTACATCTGTATCTGCGGTGCCGCCTGTTTGCGTATAATCAATCTCGTTATCTCCATCTGTATTTACCGACTCAAAGGAAAGCGTATCGTCTACGGAATCTATCTTACCTAAGGCAATGCTGCTGTCTGTATCTTCCGACTCCGACGTGTGAAGAGAGGGCCCGTATCCGATAATCTGTGTAGTTGGCTCTTTGCTAACGGTACTGGAAAGCAGTACCCGTCCAATCTCTTCATCATCACAATAGCTGACAGCATAAGTGGCTTCCCGTATTCCATCTATGCCTTTTACCACAATATCCGAAGAGCCAGGTGCTAAATAGGTATACTCTCTGGATATGGTTTCATAAGGGATGGATTCCTCAACGGTCTCCTCCTCTGTCCGCACCCGGCTAATCCGGATACTCGTATCCTCATAAATATATTGTAATAGCGGCAAAGAAACGAAATCCGCCTCGTTTAGCTCTATTCCCGCCTGCTCAATCGCTTCCTCTACTGTTATCGGCTGGCTACGAAGACTATAATTTTTTCCATCCACCACAATGGTAATATCCACAGCCAGGCGCAGCCAGATATTCATCCCATTATACAAGGGTTGCTCCATATCCAGAGCAATATAATCATATTCCGTCAGACGGATACCCAACTCACTTAACAAATCTCCTACCGTACTACAATTGGTTTGAATAAGCTGGGGATGGCTGTTAATGTTGAGAGTGACGCTAAGAGAGGTCAAATCATCTACTGCAATGCTTCCGTTATCCCAACGGTCGTATAAAATAGCCAGCCCTGAGCCGATCACGATCAATAAGCCACATATTATGAGAAGAACATGTGGGCGTTTGCGTTTTTTGCGGGGTTTATCCTGATTAGTCAGATGATCTTCGATGGTTTCCGGATGCTTTGTCTCCAGAATTTCTACCGAATCCAGATCAGATAACTCTTGTCTATTCAGTTGGCCACGTGCTTTATACATGCATTACCTCTGTAATTATCCTATTCGTTTATTATAGTATAAGATTATGCCCGCGTCAAGTAATGCATTACATAATTACTTTTACAAAAATTGACAAGAATAAACAAGCACACAAAATCGACCTTTACGGACGGTTTTGTGTGCGAATCAGGGATTTAAAAGTCAGCAGTATTATTCTGCTTTGCGACCTTAAATGCAGCCGGGGTTTTACTGCCCCAAAACTTATAAAGAAGTACACAGGCGACAACAGCCAGGCTCAAAATACAAAACATAGGACGATAGCCAACTACCTTGTGTAGAAGACCGCCCAGCAGTCCGCCCAAGCCTAGACAGATATCCCATGAACAAAGGTAGGTGGAAATCGCAGCGCCACGTCTTTCTGGTGGCACAATCCGTACTGCCATAACCTGCATGGCCGGACAAAAAAAGCCATAACCAAAACCAAAGAGAATACCGCCCAAATAGAACATCCAAGTACTATGTACGCCAACAATCAACAAAATGCCCAGCAGGAAGAAGCCGCATCCTATATATAGGCTGGGTCCTTCTCCGTAACGGTCGCTGAATCTACCGGTAAAAGCACGCATTGCCACAGTGCCAATCGCCTGACACATAAAGTAGGTTCCGCCATTCCCCAGGCCGGAATCTGCAGCAAACAGGGCAATAAAGGAGGTAACCGCACCGCCCGGCAAGCAGGCCATCATGAGAATGGAGGCAGGAAGCGCGCGTTTGTCAAAGAGATTCAGCACCCATTTGTACCAGGGCTGCTTTTCCGCAGTGGTGTCCTTGGCCCGGGGTGTGATTTTGCGCAGCTTCATGCGCGAAACCAACAGCAAGGAAATCAGTCCCAAGCAGGAAATAGACAGAAATAGAGGCTTCAGTCCCCAAGTATTCCAGATAAACAGCCCCAAGGCCGGGCCAATCATGGTGGAAAGCGAGGTTGTTACCCCAAAGTAGCCCATGCCCTCGCCAAAACGGCTTTTGGGCAACATATCAACTGCATTGGTATTAGAGGCTGTACCTGCTGTAGCATGTACAAGCCCCTGTACGCCGCGCAGAAAAACAACACAGCCTAAAAAGGGTAGTAAAATATACAGTGGCGGAACCAAAATAACGCCGATTAAACTAATGATATAGATGGTACGACGGCTTTTGTTATCTAGTAGCCAGCCTGAGGTTGGACGTGCTACAAAGGACAGGACAGCGAACATGAAGCTGGCCAGACCAACTGCAATAGAGCTGCCACCTAGGCTGCGGATATAAAAGGGTAAGGCGGCCAACAGCATATTCCCGGCAGAAACCACGAATAGATTGACCAGCGCAACGGAGGTAAAATCCGCTGTCCATAATTTTTCATGCGTAGGTGTGCTATCGCCTGCGTCTTCATAGGATATAGGAATGTCCATGCCTTTCTCATTTAGACTTGCCATACCTTCTGCCATTGCTGTTCTCTCCTTCTCTTTTTTCTCTGCTCAGCTTTAAAAGCTAGAGCTTTGCCACACCGCTCTCCCGTGCCGCTCTGGCCACTGCCTGAGATACAGCAGGGACAATTCGTGAATCAAAGGCAAATGGTAAAATATGCTCCGCGCAAAGCGCATTGGTATCCACCAAATCTGCCAGTGCATAGGCAGCGGCAACCTTCATTTCCTCATTAATTTTGCTGGCTC
>CALXSV010000178.1 GCA_944391235.1 uncultured Clostridia bacterium
ACAGCGTCAGGATCCAGGGCGGCCATGGGATCCACGGCTCCAACACCCGTACCGTAACAATATCCCCCACCGCGCAGATCTCGCTGGGGTGCTGCACTCTGCGTGCACATAGCTGACTGATATGAACCAGCCCATCCTGATGCACGCCAATATCCACAAATACGCCAAAGTCGATAACATTTCTTACTGTACCGGTCAGCTCCATACCCGGTTTTAAATCCTTTATTTCCAGGATATCCGTGCGCAAAATAGGTTTTGGCAAATCTTCACGCGGGTCGCGCCCCGGTTTCATTAACTCAGCCTGCAAATCCCGCAGCGTCGGAAGCCCAATCCCGCAAGCCTCGGCAATCTGCTCTTCACCAAGATTAGAAACGCGTTTATGCAAATCGCCAATCGCTCTGGCTTTCACATCCGCCAATGTATATCCGCATAGCGCCAACAGCTGTTCGGCAGCAGCATAGCTTTCCGGATGTACCGCGGTATTGTCCAGCACATTTTTACCTTCTGGCACACGCAAAAAGCCTGCAGCCTGCTCAAAGGCCTTTGGTCCCAGCTTTGGCACCTTTAGCAGCTGTTTGCGGCTGCTAAACGCACCATTTTCTTCCCGATAGCGAACAATGTTTTTCGCTGTGCTTGCATTAAGGCCGGAAACGCGGGTAAGCAGAGGGAAAGAGGCGGTATTCAAATCCACGCCCACAGCGTTTACGCAGTCTTCCACCACACCAGCCAACGTCTCATCTAGACGGGCCTGCGGCATATCGTGCTGGTATTGTCCCACACCAATGCTTTTGGGGTCGATTTTTACCAGCTCAGCCAGGGGGTCCTGCATCCTTCTGGCGATGGATACAGCGGAGCGTAGATTTACATCATAATCAGGGAACTCCTCAGCGGCCAGCTTGGAGGCGGAATATACGGAAGCACCTGCCTCATTGACAATCATATAGCTAACGGTATCCCCTAAGGAGTGAATCAGCTCTACAACCATTTGCTCGGTTTCCCGACTGGCAGTGCCGTTGCCAATGGCAATATGCGCTACTCCATGCTTTTTAATCAGCTGGGCAAGAATCGCAATGGCCTCCTGTTTCTTTCTCTCGTTAAAAGTGGGATAGACAACAGCTGTATCCAAAACCTTGCCTGTCCCATCTACCACCGCCACCTTGCAACCATTGCGGTAGCCGGGATCCAAGCCCATGGTCACCTTAGCCTTCACCGGCGGCTGCATCAACAGGGGCTTCAAATTTAGGCCAAAATTCCGAATGGCCCCCTCATTGGCATTCTCCGTTAGCGTACTGCGCATTTCCCTCTCCAGACTGGGAGCAATCAGCCGATCGTAGGCATCCTCTGCAGCAGCACGGATAAAATCTTCAACTGGTGTATGCGAAACAAGCACAGCGCGATGAACAGTTCGAAGTGCTAGCTCCCGCTCCATATTCACCGCTACCTTAAGAATACCTTCCCGCTCCCCCCTATTAATGGCCAGTACCTGATGTCCCAGTGCACGGCAAACCGGAATGTGGAAGTCATAGTACAACCGATATACCGAGTCCTCCGGCTCCTTGCTGGCTACACAGGAGCTAAGAATTGCTTTACGCCACCACAGCTCACGCAGGGTTTTGCGAATTGCAGCATCATCAGAAATTTGCTCGGCGAGAATATCGTTAGCACCGGCTAAGGCTGCCTCTATGCTATCTACACCCTTTTCCGCATCCACATATTGTGCCGCGGCCTCTGCCGGACTGGGGCTGTTCTGCGCTTGGGCAAATAACAGCGCAGCCAGCGGCTCCAGCCCCTTTTCCCGTGCAATGGTAGCGCGGGTACGGCGCTTTTGCTTATAGGGCCGGTATAAATCCTCTACCTCGGCCAAGGTTGAGGCCGCAGCAATCGCAGTTTCCAGTTCCGGCGTTAGCTTGTCTTGCTTTTCAATAGCTGACTTAACCTCTTGGCGCCGCTTATCCAGATTCCGCAGATAGCCCAGTCGTTCCTCTAAGCGGCGAAGCGCAGTATCATCCATTGCACCGTGCAATTCCTTGCGGTAACGGGCGATAAAAGGAATGGTATTGCCTTCGTCAATCAGCTTGACAACATTTTCAATATGCAGGGCATCGCGTCCCAGTTCTCTGCTGAGAATCTGTATAATGCTTTCCATAAAAGGCTCCTTTTCTTTTATTTGGTAGACCTTATTTTATCATAGTACGATGATAAAGAAAAGCAGGTGATTCTCCTGCTTTTAAAAAGACAGTATTGCGATAGTCTGCCAATCCCGCCTGCGCAAACGAGTACAATCAAACCTGAACCCTAAAAGCATCTATTCAGACCAGGATAAACCTACCAGAAAGTGAAGGCAGACAAATTTGCTAACCCAACATTTCAACCAGTAGGGCTAAGCTTTCCTCAACAGAATTTTCCATAGCGGAAAAGGTCAAATCCGCATATCTCTCATAAAGTGGCCTTCTTTTTTCATACAGCGTGGACAGGCTCTCATTTTCTCCCATCACAACGCCTCTTGCCTTGATATTAAAAAGCCGCTTTTCCAGTACGGGCAATGAAACATGGATATACACAACCCGGCCGTTTTGCTTTAATGCCTGCATGGCCCGAGCGGATAACACAGCGCTGCCACCCGTGGCAATCACATAGTGCTTTAACGTAGCTGCTTCTGTCAACACTTCTTCTTCGATCTGCAAAAAGCCTTCTTGACCCTTTGCTTCGATAATCTGATTCAACAACATACCACACTTCTGCTGTATCACCAAATCCGTATCTATAAAGGACAAACCCATTGCTTTTGCCAGCAAAACGCCCAAAGTGCTTTTTCCTGCACCGGGCATGCCTGTTAATACAATATTGCACATAAATTATTTAACTCCCTATCATGAATAGATTCTATACAGAATCTCTACTTTTGAGAAAATTATATCATAAGCATAGGCTGTTTTGTACGAATATTTTATTGCCCACGCCCGGCAAATAGAGATCCGGTGTGTGACGGCAGCACAAGGAAAGAGCAGCCCGCTCTCTATTTTATAAAACTAGCCGAATAGGAAATCGAGCATGAACGTTTTGCCAGCAGGCTTATCTCGACACCATAAAGCC
>CALXSV010000179.1 GCA_944391235.1 uncultured Clostridia bacterium
TGCCAAGCGCATGGCATTGCCTGCCAGAAATTTATGAACCGGGCGGATCAGGCGGGCGGCAGCACACTGGGCGCGCTGCTCTCACCCCTGTTGCCCATGCGCTGCATAGACGCAGGCGTTCCCCTGCTGGCCATGCACTCGGCGCGCGAGCTCATGGGGACGCAGGATTTGCCAGCCCTGCTGGCACTAATCACCGCCCTTTTTGAAGCAGATTGAGCCCATGCATATGGGTACAAAAAAAGGACCCATCAGGCAAAACTCTGCCTGATGGGTCCTTTTTTGTCTGCGAGCAGACAGCTTAGCGGCTTACCAATACGAAGCCGGATTCTGACTGGCACCGTCATGCTCAATTTCCACATGCAGATGGTAATCCTGCACAGCCTCGGCTGGCGCACGGGTAATATTGCCCAACACATCGCCCTGCTGCACGCTATCGCCTGCCGTTACAGTGGGCACAATGCACTTATAAATGCTCTTCCAGCCATTGCCATGGTCAAGGATGACCACACCGCCCCAGTACATGTCCGTGTAGGCCGCCTCCACGCTAGCCTCTGCCGGAGCCAGCACAGGCGCTTCAGCCGCCAAATCCACATCACAGCCGCGGTGGAAGCGGTAATCCTCCGTATTGGGATTATAATCGTAGCCATAGGCGCGACTGATTTCCGGATTGTCTGAAGCCCGCGACAAGGAAATGGAAAAATCCTCCGCCGCTGTATTGGGCGCAGGCAAATCGCCATCGTGCTCTGTGTTTTCATCATCCTGCACACCGGCGCTCACCTCAGCCAGCTGCGTGTCGTCCGTAGAGGACGTATTGTCGTTGACAGCCAAGCTGCTGTCATCCGGGCTGGGCACATGATTGTTATCGGTAACGTCCACCGCATTATTTGCGCCAGCCATGGCTGTACGCAGCTCTTCCGCCTCCAACAGGCTGTTGACCGCACGGTATAAATCAATAATGCTCCAGGCGCCGAGAAGCAGCACCACAGCAACCAATAGACTGATGATGCGGCGCTGTTGCTGCCGGCTGATGTAAGGTTGATTGATTCGCATTGCTATTCCCTCATTCCTGTTTTGCATGCTTTGCTCTTTTTGTACCCCTAAAAGAGAAAAATTATACATTTTATACGCAGATTGCCGCAGAGCCTGGCAAAAACATGGCACAACAGCAGCCATAATGAGAGAAAATGCTGCTAAATGCTTGTTTTTTCACAGAAGATTCGTTATACTGATATAATTGGATATTATACAAAAAAACACCTGAGATAGATATTGAGGAGGAATCTCATGCACTGGTCAGAAGAAATCGCACAAAAGCTTATTGCGCGGAAACCCGACAAGGAGGAATACGTCTGCGCCGCGGGTATCAGCCCTTCCGGCTCCATCCACATTGGCAATTTCCGCGATGTGGCGACCAGCTATTTTGTAGTTAAGGCCTTACGCAAAATGGGCAAAAAGGCCCGTCTGCTCTTTTCCTGGGATGAGTTTGACCGCATGCGCAAGGTACCGGCCAATGTAGCCAGCATCACCGAAGGGTATGAAAAATACATTGGCTGCCCCTATGTGGACGTACCCAACCCCTTTGCCGATGCGCCCCAGTGCGCCACCTATGCGGATTATTTCGAGCGCGAGTTCATGGCCTCCATTGATAAATTCGGCATTGATATGGATTACCGCTATCAGGCGCAGATGTACCGCGAGGGCAAGTATGTAGACTATATTCTGCTGGCCCTGCAAAAACGTGGGGAAATCTTTGATATTCTGGCCAGCCACCGCACGCAGGAGCCGCAGCCGGGTGAACGCGAGGCCTATTATCCTGTCAGCATCTATTGCCCCAAGTGCGGCCGCGACACCACCAAGGTGCTCTCACTGCGCGACGACTGCCAGGTTGCGCATTACAGCTGCGCCTGCGGTCATGAGGATGACTTTGATTTTACCAGCAACTTTAACTGCAAACTGGCCTGGAAAATCGATTGGCCCATGCGTTGGATGTACGAGGGTGTGGATTTTGAGCCCGGCGGCAAGGACCATGCCAGCCCGCATGGCAGCTATGATACCAGCAAGGACATTGCCCGCGCCATCTTTAATTATGAGCCGCCCCTCTTCCAGGGCTATGAATTCATTGGCATCAAGGGCGCTACCGGCAAAATGTCCGGCAGCACGGGCCTGAATCTTACGCCGGAAACCCTGCTGAAAATCTATCAGCCCGAGGTTATTCTCTGGCTCTACTCGAAAACCGAGCCGCTCAAGGCCTTTGACTTTTGCTTTGACGACGGCATTTTACGGCAGTATTTTGAGTTTGATAAAATGTATAGCAGCGTAGAGGCAGGTACAGCCAACGAGCTTACCCAAGCCATCATGTACAACACCCGGGTAAAAGAGCGCAAGCTGGATATGGTTCCCATGGGTCTGTTGGTACAGCTGGGCTCGGTGGTAGATTTTAACGTGCCCATGCTGGAAACCGTATTCCAGAAAATCGGCACGCCCTACACAGCCGCGCAGTTTGCCGACCGCCTGGAGCGCGCCAAATACTGGCTGGAGCAATGTGCGCCGGAAAACGTTAACCGTCTGCGTCAAACGCGCAACTGGGAGGTTTACAACAGCCTGTCTGCCACGGAGCAGCAGGAAATCGCCCGGCTGCACGACTATATTGCTGCCGGCGGTTATACGCTGGACGAATTAAACGCAGAGCTTTATGCCATTCCGCGTGAGCAGCGTAGCCAGGAGCAGTTGGATGAGAAGGCGCTCAAGGCCGCGCAGGGTCTGTTCTTCAAAAACGTCTACCGCCTGCTGCTGGATAAGGAGAAAGGACCGCGCCTCTACCTTTTCCTCTTTGCCATTGAGCCGGCGCGTTACGTAGGCCTGCTGGACTTCTCCTATCCGAAAACCCAGGAAGAGGAAGCGCTGGAGCAGGCAGCGCGCACTGCCGCCAAACAGGCTGAGGAAGCAGCCAAACCGCAGCATGTCTATGGCGAGCCAGATGCCTTTACCCCGGTTAAAGAGGAGATTGAGCTGGATACCTTCCAGCAGATCGATTTGCGTGTGTGCCAGATTGTCAAAGCGCAGGAAATCCGCAAATCGCACAGCAATCTGCGCCTAACTCTGGACGACGGTAGCGGCGAAACGCGCACCATTGTCTCTTCCATTAAAAACGAATACAGCCCGGACGAGCTGGTGGGCAAAAAGATTATTGTCGTGGCAAACCTCAAGCCCGTACGCTTAACCGGTGTAACCAGCCAGGGCATGCTGCTGGCCGCTACCAATAATGCCTGTGGTTGCCAGGTGATCTTTGTTGACGACAAGGTCCCCTGTGGCACCATGGTCAAGTAAATGTCGTACAATACAATGTGCAGACAATATACAGCAAACAGGCAGTAATCCCGCCAAAGGAGGAACCTATGTCCATCAGACTATACAATACGCAAAATGCGAAAAAAGAGGAATTTCAGCCCAAAGAGCCGGGAAAGGTGAGCATCTATTGCTGCGGCCCCACCACCTATAACTATATCCATCTGGGCAATGCGCGTCCCTTGGTGGTCTTTGATACCATTCGCCGTTATTTTATCTGGCGCGGCTGGGAAGTAAAGTACGTGCAAAACTTTACCGATGTGGATGACAAAATCATCAACCGGGCCAATGAAGAGGGAATGGGAGCCAAGGAATTGGCGGAAAAATACATTGCCGCCTACTTTGAGGATACCAAGGCTTTAAACGTGCTGCCCGCAGACGTACACCCGCGGGTCACGCAGCACATAGATGAAATCATTGCCATGGTGCAGAAGATTATTGACAACGGCCACGCCTATGTCGCGGGCCATGACGTCTATTTTGACGTGCGCTCTCTGCCCAGTTATGGTGAGCTATCCGGTCGTGATATCGATGACATGCGCTCGGGCGCGCGCATTGCCGTGGGTGAAATCAAACGTGACCCACTGGACTTTGCCCTATGGAAGGCCGCCAAACCAGGGGAAATCTCCTGGGATAGCCCCTGGGGACCGGGCCGTCCAGGCTGGCATATTGAATGCTCGGCCATGAGCTGCAAATATCTGGGCGCAGAATTCGACATTCACGGTGGAGGCGCTGACCTCATTTTCCCGCACCATGAAAACGAGCTTGCCCAGTCCAAAGCTGCGGGGTGCAACTTTGCCCGCTATTGGATGCACAACGGTTTTATCACGGTGAATGAGGAAAAGATGAGTAAATCCCTGGGCAACTTTTTCCTGCTGCGCGATATTTTGGCCAAATTCCCCGGTGATGTGGTACGTTGTTACCTGCTTGGCACGCATTATCGCAGTCCTATTGATTTCTCTGATGACAAGCTGGCTGCCGCAGCCCGCAGCCTGGAGCGGATTCGCAACAGCTACAGCTTGCTCCAGGACGGTTTAAAGCGTGCGGCAGCAGTCCCCGCTGCTTTACAGGGCGCCATAGAAAAGGCGCGGGAAGAATTCATCGCCGCTATGGACGATGATTTCAACACTGCCCTGGCCTTCTCCGTGGTCTTTAACTTCTGCCGCGAATTGAACAGCTATTTGGCGGGAGAACAGCTCAGCCAGGCAGATCTGGAGGCGGCAGCGCAGTTGTTCGCTGATTTTGATGCAGTGCTGGGCTGCATTCTGCCTCAGCAGGCAGCTGCG
>CALXSV010000180.1 GCA_944391235.1 uncultured Clostridia bacterium
TATCTGATTCTTTTGCCTGAGCCCAATTCCTGGCCCAAACGCTCTGTCCAGCGCGCGGCCAGCGCTTCTGCATCTCCGCGGTGTATTTCATAGGGCTTGCATTGATTGACCAGAGACATAAGCAGATCTCCATATAGAACCGCATAGAGCATACCATGCAGCTTAGCAGGATTCAACTGAAAGCCAGGGTGTTTTTCTAGCCCGGCCAAGCTGAAGGAGATAACCGGTATGTAGCCGTAGCCAGCGCGGATAAGCGCCTTACGCAGCAGTGGAATATAATTGGAGGCCCTGCAACCGCCACCTGTCTGGAAGAGAATCAGTGCTGTTTTATGCGGATCATATTTGCCGGATTTTAAGGCAGTAATAAACTGGCCAATCACTAAAATAGCGGGATAGCAGGTGTCGTTATGCACGTAATATAAACCGGTTTCCGCAATTTCCGGCCCGGAGGAGCGCAGCAGCTCCATCTTGTAGCCATAGGTACGCAATACGCTGATGATCAACTCAAAATGCATAGGCAGCATGGTTGGGACGAGTATGGTATAGTCCTTTTTCATTTCTTCTGTAAAGGGGATATAGTTCTGCTGCATGGTTTTCACTCCCTTTCTTCCAGCGCGCCCAGCAGGCTGCGCAGCCGGATTCTTACCGCGCCCAAATTGGTAATTTCATCTATTTTGATCTGTGTATAATATTTATGCTTGTCTTCCAAAATACTGCGTACCTCATCCGTGGTAATGGCGTCCAGTCCGCAGCCAAAGGATACAAGCTGCACCAGCTCTGTATCCGCATGCTCTGCCGCATAGCGGGCCGCACGATACAATCGTGCATGGTAGGTCCATTGGTTGAGCACGCGCACCTTTTGCACGGGAGCTAGGTGGCAGATGCTGTCCTCGCTGACCACGACAAAGCCTAAGGATACGGCCAGCTTATCTATGCCATGCCCGATTTCCGGGTCTATATGATAGGGGCGTCCGGCCAGAATCATAATACGGCGTCCCTGCGCTCTGGCATAGGCCAATGCTTTTTCTCCCTGCTCACGCAGCTCCTGCATATAGCTTTCATAAGCAGCAAAGCCCGCCTCTACCGCCCGGCGCAGCTCTGCTTTGCCGATTGTGGAATCAATAGGATGCAAATAGCGGTACAGCGTTTTGCTTAAGGCGGATTTGCTGTTGATGTTGAGGTAGGGGTAGAGAAAGCGGATTTTTTGCAGATTCTCCATATTGCCATGCAGCAGCTCCGCATAATAGGCGACAATCGGGCAGTTATAGTGATTGTCACTGGCCTTTTCATCTACATTGTAGCTGAGGCAGGGATAGAAAATCGTGGAAACGCCTTCCTCAATCAGCTTTTCTATGTGCCCGTGCATGATCTTTGCCGGATAGCAGGCCGTGTCAGAAGGAATGGAAAATTGGCCCTTTTCATATATCCTTCTGCTGGAGGGCCCGGACAATACTACCTCATAGCCCAGCGCAGTAAAGATACCATGCCATAGCGGGGCCAGTTCATACATGCCCAGCGCCATGGGTAAACCGATTTTTCCGCGCGGACCGGGCTTGCCTTGCAGTCCATACAGGCGTTCCCGTTTCCAGGCGTGTAGATTGGGCAAATCTATGCTCTCCTCTTGGCCCAGCCCCTTGGGACACTGGTTGCCAGAGATGAACTTTTTGCCATTGCTGAAGGTATTTATGGTCAGATGGCAGTGGTTGGTGCAGCCCCGGCATATGGCAGATTGGGATTTATGGTAAAAATTTTCCAGCTCCTGTGCATTTAACAGCGTGCTGCTAGAAAACCGCATGGCATGCAGTGCCGCGCCATAAGCGCCCATCAGCCCGGCTATAGCCGGACGGATGACTGGCGCGCCCAGCTCCAGCTCAAAGGCGCGCAGTACCGCGTCGTTTAAAAAGGTACCGCCCTGTACTACAATATGCTGTCCCAGCTCCTGTGCGGAGGTGGCGCGGATAACCTTGTAAATGGCATTTTTGATTACGCTGATGGACAGGCCTGCCGAGATATCCTCTACGGTCGCACCATCCTTTTGCGATTGCTTGACCGAGGAATTCATAAACACCGTGCAGCGTGAGCCGAGGTTGACCGGCGCCTTGCTATGCAGCCCGCGTTGTGCAAAATCTTCTATTTCATAGCCCATGGAGCGGGCAAAGGTTTCAATAAAGGAGCCGCAGCCAGAAGAGCAAGCCTCGTTTAACATAATTGAATCAATGCTGCCATTGCGGATTTTAAAACATTTGATGTCCTGTCCACCAATATCGAGAATAAAGTCTACCTCCGGCTGAAAGTAGCGCGCGGCGGTATAGTGTGCGATGGTTTCAACCAAGCCCTCGTCCGTGTGGAAGGCGTTTTTTATTAAATCCTCGCCATATCCTGTGGAAGAACTTCCGCAAATGCGGATACGCTCACCACACAGCTGGCGGATTTTCTGTAGCTGCTCTCTGACTAGGGTGACTGGATTGCCCTGATTGGAGCTGTAATAGCTGTAGAGAATCTTTTTATCCGCAGAAATCAGCACCAGCTTGGTGGTGGTGCTACCGCAGTCTATGCCCAACCAGGCTGGACCCCTGTATGTAGCAATATCCTCCTCTTCTACTGTGGCGGCGGCATGGCGCTGTTGAAAACGGCGGTACTCCTCCTCGCTGGCAAATAGGGGCTGCATACGGTCGCGACCGGTATGGACTTTGCCCGCGCTCTCCTCTAACTGCTTGATTAGCTGCTGGTAGCGGAGCGGCGTAGTCGAGCTGGCGTACATGGCCGCGCCCAGGGCAACGGCAAAGCGGCCGTATTCCGGAAACAGGGCGGTTTCTTCCGTCAGGTGCAGGGTCTGGTAAAAGCGCTCACGCAGGCCTTGGCAGTAATACAGAGGACCGCCCAAAAACATAACCTTGCCCTCGATTTTACGGCCCTGCGCCAATCCGGTGATGGTCTGGTTTACCACGGCCTGATAGATGCTGGCCGCCACATCCGCCTTGCTTGCTCCCTGGTTGAGCAGGGGCTGGATATCGGTTTTGGCAAAAACACCGCAACGCGAGGCAATGGGGTAGATACGCTTGTGTTGTAGACTTAGCTTATCCATTTCCTCTACGCTCATATTGAGCAGTACGGCCATCTGGTCTATAAAAGCCCCGGTTCCACCAGCGCAGCTACCATTCATGCGCTCGTCTGTGCCGCCTTGGAAAAAGATGACCTTGGCATCCTCTCCGCCCAGCTCAATGACAACGCTGGTATCCGGCTGCAGCTGCTTAATTACTTCACCGGTGGCGTATACCTCCTGAATAAAGGGAAGATTGGCAGCCTCGGCCACGCCCAGTCCTGCCGAGCCGGAAATGGCTACGCAAAACTCTCCGTCTTCCAGCATGGGCTGAATTTCTTCAATCAGCTCCAGCGTTTTATTGCGTACCTGCGAGTAATGGCGTTCATATTTCTGATATAAGATTTTGCTGCCCTCGGCCAGGACGATTTTGGCTGTAGTTGAGCCAATGTCTATGCCTAAGCAGCGTTGTACGTTTGTTGTTGTCATACTAAAAGCCTCGGTTTAAATCTTTGCTGGATTCTTTCTGCGCAGAGGCAGCTTATAGACCAGCCAATAGGTAGGCAGCGTTAAAACCAGCGCTGCAATCACGTCAATAATAGAATGTTGCTTGAGAAAAACAGTGGAGAGACAAACCAAAATAGCCGATACGATCCAGAATATTTTCCATCCCACTCCACGTAGCCGCGGCGTTTTTAGGCCGGCGAAGGTAACCGCCATCATGCCCAGTACGTGGATGGAAGGACAGACGTTGGTGTTGGTATCAAAATTATAAAGATATGAAACAATGCTGGTAAACACATTGTCCCGAGCAAACTCTATCGGACGCAGTGTTTGACAGGTTGGGTAGATAAGATAAATGACGATGGTGGTAAAATAACTGATCATAATAAACCACATATATTTGCGAAACCCGGGTATGTCCTCCAAAAGCAGGTATAAGGACATGCCAATAAGAAAGGCAAACCACATGTAATAGGGAATGACAAAGTATTCGCAAAAGGGAATGAGATCGTCAAAGCTGCAATACACTTCATGAAACTGCAGGGGAATTACCCGTTCCACCAACAGAAATAGAATACCAAAGATGGGCCAGAAGAGCAAAAGTTTTAAATGAGAAAAATCCGGTGTGTTGATATTGCTAAAACGTAGATTTCGATAGCTTTTCATGTTCAGTGTTCTTTCTCCTCTAAAATATATTTGGCGGGTTTGTTTGTCGGAGGGTTGAAAAACAGCTTGCGTAAAATCCACGTGTTCTATTATAACGCATTTTTCTACATTTTTCACGCATTATTGCCGCGTTGGCGATATTTGTCTATCTAACCATTCTTACTCTAATTTTCTTTTCTAAACCGAATCTAAACAACACAGACTGGGCAGCGCATGAATAATCCGTGCCCAGTAGCTGGGCAATGGCTTATTGGTTAGGTAGTTGTGGTGGACAAATACCATTTAATATGCTATAACAACACGTAGTAGTACCAGAAGGGGGGACGAGAATGGAAAAAATACTGGTGGTAGAGGATGACCTTAGTATAAAAAGCGAGCTGCTTACGCTGCTGCGCGCCAACGGTTATCTTCCCGTGGATACGCTGCCCTGCGATTTGGCTCTGCTGGATATCAATTTACCAGGGGAAAACGGTTTTGAGCTTTGCCGCAAAATTCGTCAGCAATCCAATGTTCCGATAATCTTTTTAACAGCCCGTAGTGCGGCAGAGGATGAGTTACTGGGCTTTGGTGTGGGTGCGGACGATTATATCCGCAAGCCGTATAATTCCTCTGTGCTGCTGGCCCGCATTGCCCGGCTGCTTAAACGCAGGAACACCCAGGTGTTGACCGTACGCGGGTTAACGCTTAATCTGGCGGATTTGACCGCCAGCTTTGGTGGGAAAAGCATTGGCTTGAGCAAAAATGAGATGCGTATTCTAGCCTGCCTGATGCAGAAGGATTTGTTAACGCGCGAGGAAATTATTGAGGATTTGTGGAACAACAGCCTATATATTGATGAAAATACCCTTTATGTGAATATCAACCGCCTACGTGAGAAGCTGCGGCAGCTGGGTGCGGAGGATTATGTGCATACTGTGCGCGGCGTGGGGTATCGCCTATGAGGTGGAGCGAGTATCTATCTGCCAAGACGGTTCCTTTGTGTTTCTTGGCTATAGCTATGCTGCTTTTAACTGTGTTTATGCTGGCTGTCTCGGTAGATGGTCAACTGATTGCCATGGCGATGGGCTTTTTTGCTTTACTGGTTGCCGCCTGGGTGCTGCTGAGCTTTTGGGTGGAACGGCGCCGGCTACGCAGTCTGGAGCAGCTGGTGGAGGAGTTACCAGAAAAATATCTGCTGGGGGAAGTGCTACCTCGGCCCCGCTCTGTGTTGGAAAAGGAGTATTTTTACATTATGCAGATTCTTTCCCGTTCTGCCATTGCCGTTACTGAGCAGGCCAGGCGGGATAAGGATGAGTACTGCGACTATGTGGAAAGTTGGATTCATGAACTGAAAACGCCTCTCACTGCCTGCTCTCTGATTCTGGCTAACAATGGGGACGTGCGTAAGCTAAAACGTGAGCTGAAGCGGGCGGACAATTTAACGGAAAATATTCTCTATTATGCACGCCTGCGCAGTGTGGAGCACGATACGCAAATTGGAAAGTTACAGGTAGCGGCTGTTATGGACGCGGCGGTTAAAAGCCAGATGGAGCTGTTGATTGCCGCGGGAATCAGCGTAGAGGTGGATGGAGACTTTGCTGTGCATACAGATGGAAAATCGTTGGAGTTTATGCTCAAGCAGCTGCTAATCAACTGTGCCAAATACTGTCCAGGTTGTCGGATTCGGATGCAGGCCGCGCAGGGCGTGCTGACGGTAGAGGACGATGGCTGCGGCATTCCTCCGCATGAGCTGCGGCGTGTTACGGAGCGCGGTTTTAGCGGCAGCAATGGCCGCCGCTTGGGAGGCAGTACGGGCATGGGGCTGTATATTGTCAGCGAGTTGTGTCGTCAGCTGGACATTGGGCTGGACATTCAGTCGGACTTGGGCAAATATACCCGCATCTGTTTTTCTTTTCCTACCCTTACAAAAGTGTAAGGTAAATATCATGTTACCGTTAGAAAACTTTCCTCCGTTTTGTGCTACAATAAGCTTGGAACGGAGGTTTGTTTGTATGCCGGATATTCTACAGGTTCATAATGTTGTCAAATATTATGGTCGTGGCAATATCGTAACCAAGGCGCTGGATAGTATTTCCTTTTGTGTTGACCAGGGGGAATTTACTGCTATTATGGGCGCTTCTGGTTCTGGTAAAAGTACGCTGTTGAATGTTATTTCTACCATTGACCGGGTCAGCTCGGGAGAGATTTGCGTAGAAGGACAACGTATTGCGGAGATGAAAGAAAAACAGCTTTCCCTTTTTCGCCGTGATAAACTGGGCTTTATCTTCCAGGAATACAACCTGCTGGATACGCTGACGATTCGGGAGAACATTGCCCTGCCTTTGAATCTTAAGCGGGTTGATGTGCAGACAACGCAGCGGGAGGTGATGCGTGTAAGTACAGCACTGGGCATAAGCGAGCAGCTGGATAAATTTCCCTATGAGCTTTCCGGGGGAGAACGTCAGCGTGCAGCCTGTGCCAGAGCGATTGTCGCTCGTCCGGCACTGGTGCTGGCAGACGAGCCTACTGGCGCTCTGGATTCCCGCAATTCCCGCGTATTGATGAAAACCTTTCAGCAGATGAATCGGCAACTGGATTCAACCATTTTGATGGTTACGCATGACCCTGTTGTTGGCTCCTATGCTAGCCGCGTTCTATTTTTAAAGGATGGCCGCATCTGGAGTGAAATAGACAGCGGCGGTCGCGACCGTCAGACTATGTACCAGGAAATTCTCACGGTTATGGCTGCGCTGGGAGGTGAGACGGGTGTTCGCTAAACTGGCCTTGCGCAATGTCAAGCGGCAAATCGGCAACTATTTGATTTATTTTATTACCGTATCTTTAACCGTTGCCCTGATGTTTGCGATTAACAATGTGATTTTTTCTCCACAGCTTCAGGAATATGCAGTTAATATACCGGAATTGCGTAACGGTTTGCTTACTCTGACTGTTCTCCTCTCCCTGATTGTAGCTCTAGTTCTTGGTTATGCAACTTCCTTTATGCTTAAGCTGCGCAAGCGCGAGTTTGGCACCTATCTGACTCTGGGTATGACCCGTAAGAACATCCTTTGCTTGTTTATACTGGAGAGCCTGATTTTAGCGGTGGCATCTCTGCTTGTGGGGATTGTGCTGGGTGCCTTTGTTTATCAGGGGCTAATGGCATTGCTAAGCCGTTTGATGGAATTTGCATTTGTTTTTTCTTCTTACTCAGTTTCTGGGTTGCTTATTACCATCGCTCTCATTATCCTGGTTTTTATGCTGGCTTCCCTTACCTCTGCCTTTTATCTACAACGAGTGCGTATCTATCAGCTAATCCATGGCGATAAAAAGGTGGAATCCGGGGCCAGGCATCCGCTGCTATGGCTTATCGTTACCATAATTTCCTTGTGCATGATTGTTCTCTGCTGCCTGGTGTTTTACAAGGAAGTGGAGGCGACAATCCTTTCCTATGGAGAGGCTTCTGAGGGATTGATGTTCCTAAGCCTGCTCGCTCTTGCCATGGCAGTCGTTGTCTTTCATATAGCCCTGTCACGCAGTGTGGTATCTCTTTTGCTGAAAAACAAAAAGTTTACCAACCGCGGCTGCAATACCTTTACCTTAAGGCAGCTTTCCGGACGGATGAATGCCAATTCCCTGCTGGCGGGTGCACTGTCTTTTCTGCTGTCCTTTGCGGTAATCGGCTCTAATATTTCTTTTGTGCAAAAAGTCTCCGATCAGGCCTCGCTGGAAAAATCCTATCCCTTTGACATTAGCGCCAATCTGGATGTGGATACGGATATTGCCATTGATTTCCCTGAGGCCAAACAGATTATCAGTGAATATACGCACATTGAGCGGGAATTTTACTATGACATTTATACAACGCGCCAAAGTTATTTATATGGCTTTACGCCTTGGTCTGGCGAGGGGTATAATGGCTTGTGGGACTTTTTTATCAGCGAAAGTGATTTTAATCTCCTCAATCAGGCTTTGGGTTGGGATACCGTTGATTTGCACGGCCGCTTTCTGATATTAACAGATATGCAGCAGATGATGAATATGGATTTTTCCACGGCAGAGTTAAATGTGGGTGGAAGGAGCTATGCTTATGGCGGTACATCTACCGACATGCCCCTTAATACGTATACCTATTTTGTTGCCGTGGTTCCGGATGAGGCGGTGCAGCATATGCATGTTCAACTGCACGGGGTTGCCTTTGATTTGCAGGAGAATGGCTATGATGCACAGAATCTTAGGAAGGATTTATCCTATACCTATAGCAGTCCCAGTGGATTTCGCTTTGAAAATACGGATTACCAGATAAAGGAATATGCGCGACTCAGCCGCAACAGCAACTCTGCGGTATTTGTGCTGGGCGCCCTGTATTTATCCGTGGTGTTTGTTTTTATGTCTATGGCTATACTGGCGCTGAAAACGCTGTCCAGCCTGTCCGAGGATAAACCGCGCTACAACATTTTGTTCCGTCTGGGCGCTACGGAGCGCGAGCAAAGCAAAACACTGTTTTGGCAAAGCTTTGCTTTCTTTTTCCTACCTTTTGCTTTGCCTATGTTGCTGAGCATTCCGAGCGGTATTATCTGTAGCCACATCATGCAGCTGAATGGTTTTACCCCGCAGAGCGGGGAGGTGGCGTGGATTGCCGTATGGATTGCTGTTGTGATAAGTATGATCTATCTGCTATATTTTACCGCAACCTATCGGATTGCGCGGCGCAATGTCATCTATAGCTAAAATTAAACAAATCTTAAACAGTTAAAATAGTTTATCTTAAGCGTAAACGTGATAAAATATCCACATGCTATTGTTATTAGATTGGGCTGGCCGCTGCTACTAGTGCGCCTGGACGAATTCTAATGTAAATCTTTTATAAAAAGCACGGCCATTGGGGGATAGCTGTGCAAATATCAGGGGGAATTTTTTATGAAATCAATTTATCTTTTGCTTACCCGCTCTCAGACCTTTGTGTCCAGAGCTATTCATTTGGCAACAGATGACCCATATACGCATGTTTCTATTGCTTTTGAGTCGGATTTATCCTGCCTGTATAGCTTTGCCAGAAGGTATGCTGCCTTGCCTCTGCCCGCTGGTTTGGTTGAGGAGCATTTGCATCGCGGCTTCTGGCGCCGCCATGGCTCTGTTCCTTGCGCGCTGCTCAAGCTAGAGGTGGAGGACGCGGTTTATGAAAAGGCCCGAAAGCAGGTTGCGCAGATGATGAAAAAGGCTAAATCCTATCACTATAGCGTGGTCGGCCTGGCTTTGTGCCGCATGCAGATTGCCCATCAGCGGCGGCGGCATTATTTCTGCTCGCAGTTTGTGGGCGAAGTGCTGCAAAACAGTGGTGCCTTATGCTTGCCAAAGCCGCCTTCCTTGATGCGGCCGGTTGATTTTGATTTGCTGCCCAGCGCTGTTTGCCTGTTTCGCGGACAGCTGTGGCAGCTGTCCGGGCAGAAAGGTTATCCTGCTGTAGCGTAACTGCGCCTGTCTATTCCTGTTGGACGGTGCTAGCTCTTTCTAAGGGGAAGGCACAGCGATGGGTGTACAGATAGGCCGCTGAATTGTAAAGGACGATGTATGTATGAGAGAATTAACAGAACGACAAAGAAAAATCATGGCAATTGCTAGCGTTGCTATCTTTCTTTTGTTTTCGCTGGTCATATTCTGGTTTATTGGTAAGCCCTTGATAAAATTTGTTTCTGAGCCTGAGCATTTTCGCGAATGGGTAGACGGAAAGGGCATCTTGGGTAGATTGGCCTTTATCGGTATGGTGGTGTTACAGGTTTTTATTGCCATTATTCCCGGCGAGCCGCTGGAAATTGGCGCGGGCTACGCCTTTGGTGCGCTGGAAGGAACTCTACTATGTTTGCTTGGCACTACCCTTGGCAGTGTCCTTGTCTTTTCCTTTGTGCGCCGCTTTGGTGTTCGTGCAGTGGAGGTCTTTTTCCCACGGGAAAAAATCAATTCCCTACGTTTCTTGCAGAACAGCAAAAAGCTCAATTTTCTGGTGTTTATCATCTTTCTTATCCCTGGCACGCCCAAGGATATCCTTTCCTATTGCATAGGGCTGACGACAATGAAAATGGGTACTTGGCTGTTGATTTCCTCTATTGCTAGAATCCCTTCCATCATTACTTCCACTATTGGCGGCAATGCGCTGGGCATGGGAGAGCATCTTTTCGCTATCATCGTATTTGCTGTTACCATTGTGCTTAGCGTTGGCGGCCTGCTTCTCTATAATAAAATTTGCCGCTCGGAGCGAAAACGTATGGGCCGCATCCATAAACAGACAATTTAAGCAGAGATAAGAAACACCCACGCCAGGCCGTGGGTGTTTTTGCTATATTTCTGAATAAAAAATATGCGTTGTCCCTATTGACAACAGTGTATACTGTATATATACTGTTTATGTCAGATATGTACAGTCTGTTTTTATTCTCAAGGATGCAAGAGGTGCAAGTGATGGAGATCTACATCAGCAACACCAGTGGCAAACCAATTTACGCGCAGATTACTGACCAGATTAAGGAAAAAATTATCAGTGGTGAGCTGCGTGAGGGGGATTCACTGCCCAGTATTCGTTTACTGGCCAAGGAGCT
>CALXSV010000181.1 GCA_944391235.1 uncultured Clostridia bacterium
CTTCATCAAAATTCGGCTTGATGATATACATGACTTCGTATTCGCGCAATCCAATTCACCTCCTCCCTTTGGACTAACGGCCCCATGCCAACAGGCGATACCGGGGCAGGGTAATAAACAACTATAATAGTATAGCACAAGGCATGTCTTTTTGCAATACCTTGTGCTAGAACAAAATCAGGATTTCTTTTGCAGGTCAGCAAATTTAAAAATCGATACTCTATGGCCTACAGGCTATGGAAAAAGGCCAACGCTTCTTCTGCGTTATTGGCTACCCACCCCTCTTTGTCGTGACGCAGGCCCTCGAGAATGGAGATGGCACGGGTATCGCCCAGCATACCCAGAGCCTTAGCAGCGGCGGCGCGTACCTGCCAGCGTTTATCTCCTGCCGCCAGAATCAAATCCGGCAAGGCCTCTTCAATATGGCCCGCGCCCAAGGCCAGCGCTGCCGCCGTACGGATATGGTAGTTTTTATGCTTCATACAAGCAATGACGTTATCTGGAGTATAGGAAACGCCAGCCTGCGCAATAATTTCCAACGCAGCCTCTTTGTTTCTATCGTCAATCTCCGGCAACATGTAAGCCAGTAATTCTGCGCTCTGCTGCGGCATAGATAAAAACACCTCGGCAACGCGGGCCGGTAAATATTTTTCTGGCTGTACCAGAGCCAGAACCAGCAAAGAGAGGCATTTTGGGTCGCGCAGGGAGGATAGCAGGCGAACCGCTACCATCTGCATCCGCTCGTCGCGACTGGCCAGCAACTGCACAAAGCTCCTTAAAACATCCTTATCAGGGAAATAACGCCAGGCATCAATCAATACTCCCTGCGGGAATTTTTCATCGATCAGTTTACGGCTATAAGCCTCCATCATCTTCTGACTGCGTACCAGTGCAGCCAACTCCTGACGAACCGCTGGTGAGCAGCGGTCATAGGCAGCCACAATATCAGCTAAACTGGCCGGACTATGCTTACGAATACGGGATACAACCTCATCACTAAGCGTAGAGTCGCAAGCGGCGATGCGCTCGCTGAGCGGCAAAAACATAGCATCCAGATCCACATCTGAGGACTCCACCGGAATAAAGACCGTGCGCGATACTTCTTCCCTGTGTTTGCGCTTTGTATTTCTACTTTTTCTGGCAGCTAGCACCAGCAGCAAAACCAGCAGCAGAACAACAATCAACAGGCTACCGGTTATAAGAAAAAAACTGGTCTGGTCTTCCCGCCACAGCTGCGGAAGTTGGCTAATTTTGTGAATATAATCTGTAAACACCGACATAAGCTTTTCCATTCCTGCCTCCCGATACCCTCAATTTTTACAAGCAAAACTTATAGCAGGTTTTCCATGCCACGAATCAGCGGAACAATTACCTGTGAGCTGTCAAAGAAGCTGCTTTCATCGGTCAAGCCCATTCCGCTCAGGGCAGGAGAAACGACATCCGCCAAAATCAAAATAAGCAAAGCGGTAATAAAAAGGGCAATCGCAGCGCCCAGGGTGCGGTTAATTTTCGCCAGTAGGCCATGGCCAAAGGCGCTGGTAATGGTATAAGCGATTTTACGAATCAGCCAGGCTACAATAACGAAAATCACCAAAGATATAAGCGTTTGCAGCACGCCGTTTACCAAATGATTGGTATCGATAAACAAAGATAAAAAAGAGGTCAGGGCTTCGTTTTCCGAGGCATTGCCCGCACTTATGTTTAAATTAATCTTTTCCGCAAGGAAAACCGTTAGTACGGTAGAATAACGTCTTGCCGCAAGATAAGCGATAATAATAGCGCCAATCTTGCCCAGAACATTTACTGTCCCCTGCCGCCATCCATAAAAAACGGCCAGTACCAAAAAGGCGGCCAGTACCCAGTCACAAGTAACCATATAAAATACTCTGCCTTGTCCTTTCCAAAGCTTATTATGGATTCAAAATTACAACATTTACAAAACAGCCTTAATTCATATATTATATCTCAACAAACGTATCCTTGACAAGATAAAACCCCTCTTCACTTGTGAAATCTTTATGAAAAATCCTTTTGCTTGCTACCTGGCAAAAAAATAGTCCTTGTCCTGAGCCTGCTTAGGCAGTATAATAAATATTGTCCTATAAACAAGGAGGTTTTTAGAATGGCATTATCTTGTGGCCTTATCGGCCTGCCCCTTTCCGGCAAAACTACATTTTTTAATCTACTCACGGGCGTGGGCGCAGAAACAAACGCTTTTTTCAGCGGCAAAACAACAACCAACACGGGCCATTGCTATATTCACGACGAGCGTCTCGACTACCTGACAAAGATGTTTAAACCGAAAAAAACCACTTATGCACAGGTAGAAGTAATTGACATTCCCGGTCTGGTCAAAGGCTCTTCCACCGGGCAAGGCAGCGGAAACGAATTTCTTTCCGCTGTGCGCGATGCGGACCTACTGGCGCATATTGTACGCGCGTTTGAAAATGATGATGTTTTGCATGCGGACGGCAGTATAGACATCATGCGCGACATTGCCACAATTGATACAGAGCTATTGTTTGCAGATTTGCAGTTAATAGAAACCCGGCTTTCCCGAATCAGCGGAGGCAGCAAAAAGAAGGTAGAGCATCCCCTGGAAGAGCAGAGCCTGCTCAAATGTCAGGAGTTGCTCATGGAGGAAAAACCGCTGAAATTGCTGCAGCTGAGCGAGGAGGAGCAGGAATCCCTGCGCCACATCACCTTTTTGACCAATAAGCCCATGCTGATTGTGGTGAATGTAGATGAAAAGCAATTGGCAGCAGGCACCTACCCGCAGCAGGCTGAGGTGGAGGCCTATTGTCAGGAGCAGGGCTATGAATTAATTACTGTCTGCGCGAAAAGCGAGGAGGAAATCAGCGAGCTGCCTGAAGAAGACCGGGCTATGTTTATGGAGGAGCTGGGCATTACGGAAAGCGGCATCAGCCGCATGTCCAAGGCTATCTATGCGCAGTTGGGCCTGATCTCTTTTCTCACCGCAGGAGAGGATGAGGTACGTGCCTGGACAATCAAAAAGGGGTTGGTGGCCAAACAGGCCGCCGGCAAAATTCACTCTGACATAGAGCGAGGCTTTATTCGTGCAGAAACCGTTGCTTATGAGGATTTGGCTGCCTTGGGCTCCATTGCCGCGGCCAGAGAAAAGGGCTGCTTCCGCCTGGAAGGTAAGGACTACGTGGTTAAGGATGGCGATATTATCAATTTCCGCTTTAATGTTTAAGAGCAGCGCAGTCTTTACCAGATGCAAAAGAGAATACCGGTACCAAAGGCAGGCCGCAGATGCGGCCTGCCTATTCATTGAGCAAAACACGGTAATAATCCCTTTCCAGCACCTTAGCGGAAAAGGTAAATTTGGCGCTTACCATATTGTGAATGGAGGTAACGTAGGCCTCGCTAACTGCACCGCAAATTTCACCGGTTTCCGCATTATAGCTGGCTTTATCCGTAATCCAGCTGCGGTTGTTAAAAATAACCAAAGGTTGACTGTCCTGGTCAAAGATATCGCGCCCCATAAGCAGTCGGCTATCATAGCTTAGGCCAAACAGATTGGAAACGGTCGGCAAAATATCCATGCTGCTTACTGGTTCGTCTATTATCTGATGTGCAACATCTGCCTGCCAAATAATCAGGCCATTGCGATACAAATCAAAATTGCTATCCAACTCCTGTCCAGCCAACTCTTCCAGCCCAGCCATGGACAATCCGTAGGGATAATGGTCGGAAGCCAGCACAATCACCGTATTCTCCAGCTGCCCCGCGGCCTCCAGCGCCTGCAAAAGATAGGCTAGCGCATATTCCAGTTCCAAATTACAGGCCAGGTACGCCTTCACCTCATCAGAATAGGGTAACTGCTGCACTGCGTCATAATGGCGGGCAGCCATATTGTTGCCAGTAAAGCTGTACTCCAGATGACCGGAAACCGTCATATAATAAATATGAAAGGATGAGCCTTCTGCATCCAGGTAATCCGACACACTATTCTGCATCATTTCCAAATCACTTTCCGGCCAAATCTCGGTAATGGATAAACCATGCTCTGGCGCACGAAAGTCATAGCCCAGATTGGGGTGGGAAAGATGGCGGTCATAATAGGTGTAACTGTGATTATGGTAGGCCAGAACATACCGATAGCCCAGGGCAGAAAACTGATTGCCCAGCGCAAACGGCAAATAGTTCTCACTGGAGCGAGCTAAGCTCCATACCCCGCTTTTTGGCAGCAAGCCTAATACATTGACATATTCCCCATCGCTGGTAGAAACATTCCATAAAGGCGTGTACATATTGGTAAATTCAAAGCCCTCCGTAGCCAGCCTGGTAACAGTGGGAAACAGCTCCTGCCCAATTAAATAGTGAGAAAAGCCCTCTGCTGTAATATAAATTAAATTTTTTTTTTTTTATATACCGGTATATTCATTTTGGCTACTGGGCTTTAAGGAGTAAAAGTATTCATGCATGCTGCGCAGTTCACGATCTGTTTCCTGGGCAATCAACGTATCAAAATCAATTTCCGTCAACATATTGGGGGCATACTCAGGTGCAGGTAGGGTATCAGTATCTGTCGAATCCTCTCCCCCCTGCTCAACATCTGTGGACACAGGCAAATCACGGGGCGAAAAGCCAAACCAGGAGCGCTGTGCATCTAAGCGCAATTCAGTTAGCGAGCCGAACAAGGCTTGGGATTGGGCTGGGTTGTTATCATTATAATAGGTATTATAGGCGCCTGCCACAGCTGTACCGGAAAAGAAAATCATCAACATACAGATCAAATAGGAAATTAGGGCCAGTAGCAGCAGACGCAGGCCCGGCAAAAAGCGCAGATGCTGGCAACGCCCCCACGCCCAAAGTAAAACACCGGCGCAGGGTAGCAGAAAAGACAGACATTGCGGCAAATGCTTTAGGATCATATTCAGTACATCGCCGGAAAACTCCGCAATCTGCGCACCGTTGAATATGGAATAAACCAATAAAGGGCGCTTGAAGAACAGATAATAGATGTACTGCGCTTCCATAAGAATGGTAATGCCCAGCATCAGGACGAGGAGCAAAGCATAATTCACAGCTTGAGAAAACAGGCTGCTTACCCACCGCAACAGGCAGGCGTAAACCAGAGAGAATAAGGCAATATAGCATAAAGCATCCCATTGCCAGGCATTGGGATAAATATAAATACGCAGTAAAAGCTCCATGATAAAAAGAGCAGCAAAAATAAAGACAAGAAGCAGGCCCTTATCCTCTTTTTTCTGCGACACTATTAAACTGTTGTCTACCGGCGCATCCCCCATGCGAATATCCCTCAAGGCTTTCTCTTTCCACTATAGTTATAGTCCTTTTATATGACAAGTATGCCCTGAGCAACACTATGCACAGCAGCAGCAAAGGGATAAGCTTTGCGCAAAACAGCAGCAACTTCCCGTGCTGCCTGCGCCTGTTCAACGAGAATCCATATACTGCCGCCGCTGCCGCTCATCAACGTAGGCAAACCAAATTTCAGACAGCGCTGCTTAAGGCATGCTACCTGCGGATAGGCAGCAAAAGCAGGCGGCTCCAGAACATTACCGTAGCAGGAGGCAATACGCTGCACATCTCCCTGCAAAAGCGCTTCCTGCAGCGCACAGGTATCCGGATGCCGCTGCACTTCTTCCATTTTAAATCTACGATACACCTCGGCGGTTGGCACGGCAATCCCCGGATTCACCACAACCAAATGGTATTGCAATGCAGCTGGCAGAGGCGTAAGCCGCTCGCCAATGCCCTCAACCATAGCCAATCCTCCATTCAAACAAAAGGGCACGTCCGCGCCTACCTGTAAGGCCAGCTTACACAGCTCTTGTTTGCTCAGACCCAAATCGAACAACAGATTTGCACCCAGCAGCACAGCTGCTGCGTCCGTACTGCCGCCAGCTAAACCACCAGACAAAGGTATATGCTTTTCTATGGCAATGGATAAGCCACTGTGCAAGCCTACCTGCTGCTTCAGTATCTGCCAGGCCTTAAAGGCAAGATTGTGCGCACCGTCCAGGTCATGTCCCACAGGTAAATTGGTGACCGTACAGCAATCCTGCGCACTTATCTGTAACTGCACTTTATCATATAGGCTAATGCTCTGCATCAACATACGCAGAAGATGATAGCCATCCTCGCGCTGGCCAACCACGTCCAGCGACCAGTTTATCTTAGCGGGCGCCAGTAAGTTTAGTTGTCTGTTGTTGTGCTTCAAGCTATGTCTCACTCCCAAACCGCTATCATTCGTTTATCAAACGCAAAATTTCCTCTATATGCTCACGCGCACAGGCCTCTCCCAACTGAAAGCAGGCCTCCCCCGCGCTTACATCCAGCGTATCTACAACATCCGCAATGGGACGCAGCTGAATATCACAATCCACCTTCTGAAAGGTATGTACCGCAATATCCAGCGAACGGGTAATAATACCAAGAATATTTTTCGGAACGGAGTGGTCTGCCACACGCAAATCTATGGCAATCACCACATCCGCACCCATCTCACGCACCACATCTCCCGGGCAGTTATCCAGCACGTATCCATCCACCAGCAGCATATTGCCCATTTCCACTGGCGTAAAAATACCAGGCAACGCAGAACTGGCCCGCACTGCCACCGCTGTATCACCACTGCTGAAAATAATCCGCTTATGGCTGACTAGATCCACAGCTATAATTTTTACCGGAATGTCCATATCCTCCAGACGGCGCCCCTTGGTGCAAACGCGAATTACATCCGTATACTCATTGGCAGGAATAAGACCTTTGCGATTGGGCCGCATTTTAAACAGCGACTCCATGTCATAGTTACGGAACAAATCGTACATCATCTTCCAGTCATATCCAGAGCCAAGTAAGGCAGCAATGGCTGAGCCAATAGAAGTACCAGCTACCATATCCGGCTTAATGCCATATTCAGCCAGCACCTTGAGCACACCAATATGCGCAGTGCCTTTGATTCCCCCACCGCCGAAAGCAATACCAATTTTTCTACCTTGCCCTTTTTCCGGCTGTGCTGTTGCTTCAACAACATCTGTATGATGATTGATGGTTTTTAACCAGTCTCGCAATGTCATCATGCATCCCCCTAAAATAAAACTGATATGACAATGATTTTAAGTCCTTTTACTTGAATACTGTATAGATTAAATATATTTTCCTTGCGCTCAGTTTCGTCTCATTTTAATATGCGAACCTGTAGCAGGATCAGAAACAACCTCCAGATAGCGTGGCATACGCTCCCGTACAGCAGCAACATGCGTAATCACGCCAACGCAGCGCTGCGATGAAGGCAAGCGCTCCAATACGTCCATCACTGCAGTAAGGCTGGCCTCATCCAAAGAGCCAAAACCCTCGTCTAAAAAGAAGAAACCCAAGGGTGCGCTCTGCATTTGTATTTTACGAGCCAAGGCCAGGGCCAACGATAAGGAAACAATAAAAGTTTCGCCGCCAGACAAGCCGGAAACCTGCCGCCGTACACCGCCGTTCATATTATCTACAATAATGAAATCACTACCACGGCTATCCTCAATTAGCTCCAACTGATAGCGCTGTGCGCTTAAAGAAGCCAGTACAGTAGAAGCGTCGTAGGCAATGGCCAGCAATGAATTGCGGGATAAATAGCGGACAAAGGCATTACCTTTTAGCAAATTAACCAGCCGTTTATAGGTATCCACCCGCGCCTGTACCTCTTTACGATTTCCTTCGATTTCCTCTGCTCGACGGCTATCTTCCTGCGCCCTTTCCAAAAGCACCTCATTGCGGTTGATGGCCTTGGCCACTTCTGCCAAGGAAGCGCTGGAGGAGGCTGCGGCTGTTTTAAGCGCCAGCAATGCAGATTCATCATAGTCTTTTATTTCATCTTCTAACAGGCGGCAGCTTTCTACCGTGCTATGCAGCTTATCCTCGTATTCTTTTATCTTAGTGGCAATCTCCTGACGCTGGTTTGGCTCAAGCAAGCTTTTGCGCGCTTGATTAACCAGCGCAAAGCCCGCCTTTTTCACTGCCAACAATAGCCGCTGCTGTAATTGCTCAAAACTGCTCAATAAGGCCGCAGCACTGCTCTCCGCGCTGGCAACGCTGATGGCAGTCTCCTGCGCAGCCGCTGCGGCCTGTGCAGATGCAGCGCGCAAATCCAACAGCTGTGCATGCATAGCGCTCATACGCTTTTCACTATCCAACAGCGCCTGCTGCGGGTCATCGCAACCAGCTGCCTGCTGCATTTTGGATTGCAACGAATCCAGTTGGGACTGCGTTTCCGCAATACGCGTACGGCTGGCAGTAAGCACCTGCTCCGCCAAACGCCAATCCTCACGCAGGCGAGCATTCTGCGTACGCAATTCACGCAGCTCATCCTCAACATGGCGCAGGCGTTGGCTGGCCGTATCAAGCGCCTTCTTGGCTAAATCCTGTTCCTGCTGCGCCTGCTGCAATAAGGAAGCATCCAGCGTTTCCGCGTGCAAAGGCTGCGGATGATGGCTACTGCCGCAAACCGGGCAGGGTTCTCCCTCACGCAAAGAATGGGCCAAAAAAGCGGCTGCCGAAACAGTACGCTGGCGCTCAAATTCGGCAGTTACCAGTTCCCACTGCTGAAAGCAGCGATCGTGTTCTGCGGATATCAGAGATTGCTTTTCTTCCGTCTGAGCAAGCGCACGGTCGCTGGCTTGCACATTCTGCTGACACTGTATCGCTTTTTCCTCCCAAGCAGCGCGTTTGGCCTCGTCCTGTAGAGCCTGCAAATCCCGCTGGCTTTCTATGACCTGCTGCTGATACTGTAAGGCTGAGGAAAGGCGTTTGCGCAAAGCCTCCTCTTGCTCGCGCATGGCATCAGCATGTGCTTCCGCCCGCTCTAGCTTATCTTTTGCCAGCTTGTTTGCCTGTGCCGCCTCATCTGCCCTGCGTTGCTGCTGCTGCGCCTGCTGCTGCGCCTCCTTTAACGAGGCATACTGCTTGCCAATACCAGCCAAATCCGCGCGCAAAGGCTCTGCCGCCTCAGCCTGCTGTAGCTGCCTGCGCAGCGCCTCGATTTCTACGCTCTGCTTGGTCAAGGCGGCCAATTCCTGTTGCTTACTGGCCAGTACCTGTGCCTGGCGGCACAGGTACTCCATGTGATGCAGCTGGCGCTGCAAATCCTCATCGGCTGCGCATAACTCCTGCTGCCGTAGCGAATCCACCTGGATTTGCTGCTGCAACTGCTCTTGATAAGTCGCACTATATTCTCCCAGCATACCTTGCTGTGCTTCCAAAGAGCGCAAACGCTCCTCTGCGGCGTTTAACTTTAGGGCCGCCTTATTACTCAGGCTCTTACCATAGCGACCCAAATCGAACAGCTCCTCAAACATCTTGCTGCGGTCACCCGGCGCCATGCGCAGAAAACGGTCAAATTTCCCCTGCGGCAAGATTACCGTCTGACAAAAACGCTCGCCGTTCATATGCAGCAAATCTTTAGCAGCCCGGGTAATCTCCTCATTTTTCTCGGCCAGCACGGACGTATTATCTACTACAAAGCGGCCGCGTTTAAACTGAACGGAAAAAGCGTCACCTTTCTTACGCTGATAGCTGCGCTCTACGCAATAAATATGCGTTGACAATTCAAAGGTAAAAGATACGTGGCACTTTGTTTCTCGGCTATTGATAATACCCTGGGTATGATTAGGCGCACGGACCACATCTCCAAACAAGGCCAGCGTCATAGCATCTAAAATGGTAGATTTCCCAGCTCCGGTAACCCCAAAAATTCCAAACAGACCATCCTGTGTGAGCGTGGTAAAATCAATGCTCTGCTCTTCGCGGTAACTGTTCAATCCGGAAAAGACTAACCGCAACGGGCGCATCAGTCCTCGCCTCCTTCCAACAGCTCAGCAAAAGCGCGCAGCAGACAGGTATCTGGCATAAATCCCTCCTGCTGGGCCGCAAAGCTGGCAAATCGATCCAGGATATTGCTTGAAATATCCTCCTGCGTGGCGGCTTGCTGCGCATCCTCGTGCTGCTGCGGATAACAGGGAATAATGGCAAGCAAATGCGGGTGCAGCTTTTGCAACTCGGTTATTTCATCACTGCTCAAGGGTTGCTGCAAATGGATGCGCAAACTGCTCCAGCAGGCCTGGTTCTCCGGATTCGCACACCAGTGCAGCGCGTCCTCATAAGAGGAGGCGGTCCATTGCAGCAAAGGCCGACCAGCGCTTAGCGCTACGGTTTTCAGCACAGTACGCTCTGTCAAACAGTCGGTCCTGATCTCGGCAATAACAACGGATTTTGTTTGTCCGCACTCAGAAAAGCTACAGGCCAGAGGGGAGCCAGCATAGCGGCAGTTAAAACGGCGAATCTGCTGCGGCCGGTGCAAATGCCCCAAAGCAATATAATCCGCCTCCTCTGGCAAAACACTGGCGGAAACGCCCAAGCTCCCTCCCACCTGCATGCTGAGAGGCCGCTCTGAATCACTGGCCACACCTCCATTCAGAAAGAGGTGAGCCATAACAATATTTGCGGCATCTACACGAAAGGCCGCGCGCAAAGCCTGCACATAGGCAGAAAAACAGTCTTCATAGTTTCTCTGGCTGCTTACATCATCTGCAATATCTGTTAAAAATATTTCCTGCATGCGGGATTCTGAAATATAAGGAACTGCAGCAATGACCACATGTTCACCATTGGGCAGCCGTAGCTGTAGCGCCTCGCCCTCCTGCTCTATATATACGCCAGGCCAGGCTTCCTGTGGATAAAAGTGCTGCCGGGGCAACCCAATCAGGTAAATACCCCGGTGCGCGGCTAACTCCGCTGCGGCAGAAAGGCGCTGTGGCTGATCATGATTACCAGCGATTATCACAACCGCGCGCTGTCCATCCTTACACAGCGCTTCAATAAAACGGTAGAACATAGCTTCGGCACGCGCCGGCGGAATAGAGGAATCATAAACATCACCGGCAATCAGCACAATATCAACCGCCTCGTTGTCGGCAATCTGAACAATCTCATTTAATACATTTTCTTGTTCATCCCAGCGCGCGCGTCCTTCTAAAAAACGTCCAATATGCAAATCAGCAGTATGCAATAATTTCATTCGCAGCCTCAACAATTATAAAAATACCTGTGGCAAAGCGCTTATCCGCAAATTGCACAATATATGTAGATTTCTATAATCAGATGTCGTTTCCTGCTGTATATTTCGCTAACAGTTGACAAAAGCCCGGCCAGATACGATAATATATAAGTTGAAACAGAAACACCACAAAACATTGGAGAGATAATATGAACTTTGGAGCTCTGCTATTAGTCGGATTGTCCTTATCCATGGACGCCTTTGCCATTTCCATTCTCAATGGGATTGCCTACAACGGTGCAAAGCGTCAGGTTTTTCTAACTGCATTTGCCTTTGGTTTTGCACAGGCGCTCATGCCTGTCATTGGATACCTGCTGGGCGTAAGTGTCAATCACATCATAGAAGCCTACGACCACTGGATTGCCTTTGGTCTACTGGCGTTAATCGGCGGTAAAATGGCGCTGGACGCCATCCGGGATTTGCGCAGCGGCGTTGTTCCACAGCCCAAACCACTTACAGCCATGACCCTAATATTACAGGCCATTGCTACCAGTGTGGATGCGCTAGCTGTGGGCATTAGCTTTGCCGCCTTAAAGGTGAATATTATCACCGCCTCAGCTACTATCGGCATCACGACCCTGCTGTTTTGTCTTTTTGGGGGCATAATGGGGCAGCGAATTGGCAGCCACTTTCAAAAATATGCCACATTGCTGGGCGGCTGTATTCTGATCATCATCGGGGTAAAAATACTTTTAGAACATATAGGAGTCTTATAAGCAAAGAATTAGAAGGGAGAGATATACATGCGGTACGAAGGAAACATTTACCGTCCGCCGGGAGAATGGCGCAGTTATCTACTACAATGTACAGTAGGCTGCTCAAACAACACCTGTACGTTTTGCGGTATGTATAAAGATAAAAAATTCCATATCCGACCATTAGAGGAAATTCTCAAGGATATTGATATGGCGGCAGATTACTATGGCACAGGCATCAATAAGGTCTTTCTTTGCGACGGCGATGCTATTATCATGAAGCAGGAAGATTTGCTGCGTATACTGGAAAAGCTATATACTACCTTTCCGCATTTGGAGCGGGTCACCTCCTATATTGGTCCACGCTCCACGCTGAGCAAAACGCCGGAACAGCTGCGAGAACTCCGCCAGGCCGGCTTAAACAGAGGCTATCTAGGTATAGAAACCGGCAGCGCCGAATTGCTGGCTAAAATAAAAAAAGGCTGCACTTGGGAGCAGATGTTGGAGGCCGGCGTACGCGTGCGTGAGGCTGGTATTGATTTATGGGGCACAGTGATCATCGGGCTGGCTGGTAATGGTGAAGCGTCCTATCGCCATGCAGTGGCAACCGCGGATCTAATCAACAAGATGAAGCCGCGTCACCTCTCTGCCCTGACCTATATGCCGGATCCGGGCACAGAAATGTTTGATGATGTGCAAGCCGGCCGCTTTAAACTACTCACCCCCAGCGAGGTTCTGGAGGAAACCCGTGTTTTAATCGAGCATATTGATTATGGCCCCCTGCACTTTACCAGTGACCACGCCTCAAACTATCTGCCGCTAAAGGGTGGCCTGCCTGAGGACAGAGAAAAGCTTTTGTCCATGATTGATAGTGCGCTTCAGGGAAAAACGAAAATCCGCAGTGAGTTTTTACGCGGTTTATAAGCAAAAGCACAACAAAAGAGAGGTTGTTTATCCTTACACCCATAGGAAAGTAATTTCATCTTGCAAGACAGCATGGCCTTTTGCTAAGCTGTCTTGCTTTTTCTTTGCTGCTCTATGGTCTGCTTGACCTTATTTCCTCAACGAAGTTCTACATAACTCCTTTTAATAGCTTAAAGCAGAATTCATAGAAGAAAACAAAGTCCCAACAGCTACCTACACATTATGTACTTGTTTCATCAGTCCCTTTTATATAACCTTGCAAGATACGCAAACCACTTTACAATTTTCTTGTACTTCCAGCAGAGCACAATGCAACGCGCAGAAAACTTTGCCCTTCTTTTTTTGCAACAGCAAACCTGTCCGAATGATAGACACGTACTCCTATAATAAATCGGCTTCAATCTCTCGAAAAGGTTTAATATACTATAATGGCACTATGCAGTTAAACCATTAAATCACAAACTGAGAATAACGCTGCTTTTCCTGCCATAAATACTTTATTTTCTGCCATTCGACAGTATAATGTTCCCCCTCGCTTTGACGCCTGATATGCCACGATTTCTTTTTTACCAAGTCTATTTGACCAGTAAGGGACAATATGACAATGTCCTGAACCACACACAGGGTCTTCAACGACATTTAACTTTGGTGCAAAACTTCTTGATACACAGTCTGTATCTTTTCCAGGAGCAGTTACTTGTAAGAGCAGTCCTTCGAGTTCAACTATCTTTTCCATATCCGGCGAAAGATTACGAACAATCGACTCATCATCAAAAATACAAAGTAAATCTCTTCCTAAGTACGCTTCTTTCGGCATTGCTCCGATTGCTTGTGCCATTTCTTCAGTTACTTTCACTTTTTTCAACTCATATGCCGGAAACTCCATCTCCAACAAATCCTCTTTTTTGGTAACGGTAAGGTCGCCGCTTAAAGTGGTAAAAACTACTTTTTTCTCACAAGGTACATAGAAGTTAAACAAAACATAAGCACAAGCAAGAGTAGCATGTCCACACAAATCTATTTCTCCACCGGGAGTAAACCAGCGAAGATGATATTTTTCGCCCTCTTTCACAGCAAATGCTGTTTCCGAAAAATTATTTTCTCTTGTAATATCCATCATCAATTCCTTAGAAATCCACTTTTCCATAACACAAATTGCTGCTTGGTTGCCGTGAAACACTTTATCAGTAAAGGCATCTATTACATATTGTTTCATAAGAATACCTCCTAGAACTATTATTTGGAAAATGGGCAATCCGTTTCCGGACTGCCCATTCATTGCGTAAATTATGCTATTTTTCTGGCCCCGTACGTCATCTCACAGCATTTGATGCCAATGGTATAATTTAGGATGTTTTTCAGCATGTATAAGCGCTTATAGGAGATATATTATTTATCACTCGGTACGGTCTTCATCGTCGGGATAGAAAGCATATGCAGCTCGGTCTCGACTTTCTTTAAAGCTCTGCGAATAAAGATGGTAGCAATGATAACCGAGACAATTTCCGCAATGGGAAAGGAGAGCCACACATTGCGCAGTACGCCAGTTAAAGAAAGCAGATAGGCCGCCGGAACAAGCACCACCAGTTGGCGCAACAAGGACAGCCACAGGCTGTACATACTGTAACCAAGCGCCTGGCAAGTAGAGCTGGAAATAATACAATAGCCAGCAAAAATAAAAGACAATGAAATAATCCTTAAGGCAGGCACCCCAATTTCCAACAGATGCGGAGAAGCATCAAAGAACAGCAGCAACTTCTCTGGGATGATCTGGAAGACAGCCAAGCCAAGCAGCATGATAAGAACGGCATACATCATGCTAAGCTTCATGGTCTTACGCATACGCTCTGGTTTGCCTGCACCGTAGTTATAGGCAATAATAGGAACCATAGCATTATTCAAGCCGAAAACAGGCATAAAGACAAAGCTTTGCAATTTAAAGTAGATACCAAAAACAGCTGCTGCTGTCTCGGTAAAGCCCACGAGAATAATATTCATAATAAAGGTCATTACAGAAGAAATGGCAGACATTATAATAGAGGGTATACTGATTTTCATGATACGCCCCAATAAGGTACGATCCGGAAGCAGATCACGCAAGCGAAGGTGAATCTCCTTGTTAAATTTTATATTTAACAGCAGGCCCATTCCTGCACCAACGATCTGCCCCAGTACCGTTGCAATGGCAGCACCGGCAATCCCCATTTCGGGAAAACCCAGCCAACCAAAAATGAGAATGGGGTCCATAATAATATTGATAATCGCGCCAATTAACTGCGTGGCCATGGCCAAGGTCGTGCGGCCAGTAGACTGTAACAGACGCTCGAAAATAATTTGCCCGAACATCCCAAAGGACCAGATGCAGCAAATACGCAGATAAGTAACGCCGTAGTCAATAATTTCTGGAATATTAATTTGGCTGCGCATATATAATTCCGTACCAAACAACCCAATCAGCAGGACCAGAACATAACTGGCAATGGCCAGCAAAACACCTTGCATGGCAGTACGGTTGGCTTGCTCAAAATTGCGCTCGCCCAAAAATCTGGATAAAAGCGCGTTCACGCCTACGCCAAAGCCTACGCCTACAGCTATCAATAAATTCTGCATAGGAAAAGCCAGCGAAACTGCTGTCAAAGCATTCTCTTCAATCTGCGCTACGAAAATACTGTCCACTATGTTATACAAAGCCTGCACCAGCATGGACAACATCATTGGTATTGCCATAGATAAAAGCAGCTTATTTTCTGGCATAATGCCCATTTTATTTTCCTGTGGAAGTTCGACCGTTTTACTCATTTTTACACAACACTCCATTTAATACACAAGAATTCATGTTTCATAAATATCTATTATACGTGTTTTTTCTACATATGGCAAGCAGCAAAACAATCATTTTCTTTTACTTTTCTATTGCTAAAGATTTCTTTCCAAAGGTTTTCATCGACCTGCACAAAGAATGCGGCTGCCAGAAAACGGCAGACTGCCCGATAAAATTATATCTATTTACCGGTCTCACTCTACCACTTAACCGAACTGCTCCCGATGATGGTTGGTAAAATCGATGGCGTTTATTCCAACAACATGTGCGGGAAAAAAACAATCTCACTTCACATAATCAGCTTCCAGAAGCAAGTGCTCTTCTAAAAAGCAGGAGCAAGACAGG
>CALXSV010000182.1 GCA_944391235.1 uncultured Clostridia bacterium
ATTATCCGCCAGTCTTGCTGAAGTTTCCGCCGCATCTGCCGCAGATTTCTGCTCGGCGCGCACCTCTTCCACGCGCTTTTTAAAGCTCTCCAGCTGGGTATTCAGTCGATTAGCCTCTGCTTTATCTTCGTCAAGCTTTGCTATACAATCGTCATAGGCTAGTTTGCGCTCATCTATGGTTTCCTGCAACTCAGCCAGCTTTTGCTCACCCATGGAAATAATTTCACTGAGCTCGTCACGCACTACGGCAATGCGTTGTTCCCCTGCCTGCGCCACATGATCAACATCCGCCTCAGCAGCCTCGCAATCCAGGCATTTTTCTGCGTATAGATCTTTAAAATGCTGTAAATCTGCCTCTGCCGCGAGACGACTTTCTTCTTTATGCACAATCTGCGCCTCAATACGGCTGATCGTATTCTGCGTATTTTCCGCACAGGCAATCAAATCCGGCTCAGCATCCGCCATGATTTGTAAATCCGAATTATCGTATTGCTGCAACAGATCTTTAATCCGTTTTATCTCATTTTGTAAATCCACTATCTGCAACTCAATAGTATCTCTTTGCTCAATAAGCAGCTGATACTTGTTCTCCTGGCAGATCGCGTCATACTGCGCCTTGCAAACATCCTGCCGGTATTCGGAAATCAGCTTAACCAAAGATTTTTCGCTACAATTGAGCTCTGCCTTGGCAACTGTATACTGCACGTTAAGCTGGGTGGCACCAAGACGCTCCAATGCAGCAGCCAATTCCTCACGCTGATGTTTTTTCTCTTCATAACTAACCTGGGCACGGCGGGCAGTTTCCATCAGCACATCATTGGCTCGTTTCATGATTTTAATTGTATCCTTATTCGCCATATTGCAGACTGTGCTGGCATCGTCAATCATGCGGGTAACCGTCTCGGCTGCAATGCGTGCATCATCTTCAGCGGCCATAGCCAGCGCTAAGCGCTCTTTGCCATTGGCATAGACCTCTTCTACTGTATGCTGCTGCTCAGTAGTAAGGTTTAACGCCCGCTCCGCCTGCTTATATTCGCGTGTGCAATCGCGTACTTGTTTATCCGCCTGAAACAGAGCATCGCGCAATGCTTTATCGCCGCGAATACTCAATGTTTTCATTTCATCTCTGCACTGCTCCAGTAACAGGGCGTTTTTTTGCATACCGTTATCCATAGCATTCCCCTCGAACTTTATTTATACAGGTCCCTATTCCGCTTTTACAAATCCTCTACTCTTCTACTGCATAACTGCTAATACG
The DNA here is from genome assembly GCA_944391235.1 of uncultured Clostridia bacterium. Lineage (GTDB taxonomy): Bacteria > Bacillota > Dehalobacteriia > UBA4068 > UBA4068 > CALXSV01. The sequence goes on from CALXSV010000182.1 coordinate 1,259, forward strand.
TGCTTCCAGACGGGCTAATTTTGCCTCCAACTCCTCACCACGGCGGGCGGCATCATTATAGGCATCATACTTATCCGACCACGCAGCAGATACATGATACAATTCCTCTTCAACATCCACACGACGAATCGATAAAGCGCATAACTTACTTTCTTTCTTATTTTCCACTTCCACCAACAAATTCTTTTTCTCAATCGCAATCCGCTCTTTTTCCGCAAATGCGTTTTGCTGCTGGGCTACAAGCTGTGCCAGCTCAGCATTCAAGCCATCTCTACGCTCCAGCATCGCTGCTTCCTGTGCAGCTGCAGCGTCACGATTGTTACGGGCATCCTCCACCGCAGCTAAGATTTCTTCCTTCTTGGATAAAAATTCAGCACGGGATTTTTCAAACTCAGCTGTTAGCGAGGCGTAATATTGCCGATAATCGTTATAAGCAGCATCTGCTGTCTGCGCCTCTGCTATACAAGCTTCCAAATCATCGTTGGCTTGTTGCAAAGCCTCGGCCAGGGCAATACCGGTACGCTCTGCATCCTCGCGCAACTGACGCCGGTTTTGATATTCCTTTTCAGCCTCTTCCTCCAGAGCTGAAATGGCAATCGTCGCCGCATCCTCAGCATTCTTTAAGGCAACCGCTGTTTCGCTAATCTGAATGGACAAATCCTGCCGCTGACGGGAAATTTCCTCCACAGCTTCCGTACAATCAGCCGCATCAAGACGGTTTTTCTCGATCTTCTCTTCTACAGAAGAAATCGATTGCCGCTGAGAAAGCAAATATTTATTTAAGCGCTTGCGTATAGTCGGAACTTCCCTGTCAACTTTCCCCTTAAATGTACCATAATCTTCTTCCGCACTTTGCCATATAGAGCGCGATTCTGACAAAAGAGCCGGCGCCTCGCCTACAGCGCGTTGCAAGGATGCTACGGCAGCCTCTGCCTTTTTCAGCTCTGTATCTGCCTCCTGATAAGCCTTCTCCTTTTCCTCTACCAGAGCCGTTGCGCTTTCCACAGCAGTAAGCAGCTGTTCGGAAGTACGGCGCATGATTTCTGCGGTTTCCTTATCCATGGAGCCAAAGGAGTTGGCAGCCTGCTGTGCCAATGAGTTGGCTGTTTCACGCGCAGCCTGTGCAGCCTGCCATTCGGCCATAGCTTTAGCTGCAGCTACCTGAGCTGCCTGACGGCTGGCTTCCGCGCTTTCAATCAAATCCGCACGATTCATCAGCGTCTTTTCCGTATCACGGAAGCGACGCTCCTTAGCGTCTGCATCTTCACGCAAAGCAGCAAGCCGCGTATTCAAATCGGCAATCTCTTTTTCAGCTCGCTCACGGTCGACTTGCTCGTCACGAAGTAAGCGTTGCAATTCCTCCGCCAAATCCGTACCAACGCGTCGTACAGCTTCAGCAGCCTCACTGCGCAGATGATATTCTTCATCTAACGAAGCCTTACGCTCTTCCAGAGCAGCCAGGGAGATACGTATTTCATTTATTTTAGAATCATGCTCTCTGCGTAAATTGTCGATCTTATCCGCGCTATCGCCCAGCGAAACCTCATGCTCACTAGCCACCTCAATAGCAGACTGGTGCTCAGAGCAGGCAAGCTCAGCATCCTCCGCTGCAACGCGCGCCTGCATAACCGCAGCCTCCGCATTGTTGCGTGCGGACAACAAGCGCGGCAGCTCTCGCTCCGCAGCAGCATAATCCTCCTTATACTTTGCTTCCAAATCAGCCAGAGTATTCAGAATCAGCTGCATATCCGTGCCACTCTCGGCAGCGGCCTGCGCCTCCTGGTATGTAAGAATCGCATCCTGATGCGCTTTGGAGCAACTCTGCAGCTCCTCCTCCAGCCGAGAAATTTCCTCTTGCTTATGCGCGGCAGCCTCCTCCAGCTTATCCAACTCTGCAGACAAATCAGCCAGCCTTTTTTCCTTTTCTGCCTCTATCTTCTGGTGAGACGCCTCGGCATCTCGCAGCAAGGAAGCCTCCTCGCTGTCCAAATCAGCAATGCGCTGCTGCATCTTGCCATAGGAGGCATCCATTACGTCAAAAGCAGCCTTTTTCTCAGCAATCTCCAAATCAAGCTGCCGAGCCTCTTCGCGCATACGGTATATCTCATTGTCCAGACGCTTTACCTCAACCTGTCTAAGCGCACGTACGCGACCAGAAAATTTTTCTGTAGCAGCATCAACAGCCTGCCGTAGCAACTGCCGCCGCTCCATGGCAAGCTGATTGAGCAGGGAAACCTGATCTTCTTGATCGACATGGCTGGCGGACAGCTCGTCCAAACGCTGCTGATAAGCGGCATGGATCTCAGCCAAGTCATGCTGATGCAGCTGTTCGGCAGTCTCCTGCTCCTTCAGCATGGAGCGATGGCGTTCTTCCAGATTGCGCATGGCATCTACAGCTGCTGCACTGCGCGATTCACGAATAATTTGCTCATTTTTATCAATTTCAGATTGGATAAGCGAGATGCTGTCACGGTAATGCTGCTCCATAGCCTCCTGGCCGCGCACGGCCTCGGCAGCTGCACTTTCATAAGCCGCTGACTCAGCCAAGAGCTGCTCATGCTGCTCCTCTGCGGAGGAAATATCTTCCTGCAATTCTTGATGTTGCTGCTGACATTGCGCAATCTTATCCGTCCATTCCTTACTCAGGCGGGCATGTTCCTGCTCGCTCATATTGAGGCGCACTGTGAATTCAGCATCTTCACGAGCAGCCTTTTCCTTTTGTGCATCCAAATCCAGGGCAAGTGTCTCACGCAGTTCTTCCAGAGCCGCTTTTTTGGCGTCAACCTGCACGCAGCTATCGCTGTGCGCCTCACGGGCATGCTCTACCTGCTCGCGAATAGAGGACAATTCGCCATTCAACTGCTCCAGCATATCCCCGACATGGGCAATTTTAGCAGACAACTCGTCCTGTTTTTCCGTACGCTCCTGCTCAATCTGGACCTGCTCTTCTTCAACCTGCGCAGTTAAACGCACCAAAGCCTCCTCTGCGCCCAGCCAGCAGGAAATCATTTCATTAGCGCGGGCCGTGGCCTCATCAACATCAGCATTAGCCTGAGCAGCGGCCAACTTGGCATCTTCATGCTCCTGCTGAGCAGCGTTAAAAATCTGCTGCTTTTCATGCAACAACTCGTTGGCGCTATTTATAGTTGCCAGCAGAACGGTTTCCGCCTTACCCAAAAGCAAGGAGGAGGCTTCATCAGAGCCCTTTGCCGCCACTGCATCTTCCCTTAGTTTATGCGCCATATCCGCAGCGATACGTGCATCATTGACTTCCAGCGTAGCCTGCTCCAATTGCTCCTGCGCGCATTTTACCCGCACATTGGCTTTAATCAACAGTGCCGTAGCCTGCTGTACTTCATTCTGGGCAGTGGTGAAACGCTCTTTTTGCTGCACCACCTCTTCCTTAGAATTAGCCAAATCAGCAAAAATTTTATCTCGCTGGCTCTTTGCCTTATGTTCAATGTCCTCACTGCTCAGCTTTAACTGGCGCAGGTCATGTTCGACATCCTTTATTTCCTGCTCTTTATCAGCCTGCTGCTTCGTGACTGCATCAAAAGAAGCCGCAAGTTCACTCTGCTGGACAAGCAATGCATCCAGTGCAAGCTGTTCTGCTGCAATTTCTTCCTCTGCCTTACGTTGCAAAGCCGCGGTGTCTGCGCTGGCCTGTTCCTTTAAACGGGCATACTCTTCTCGCAGTTCGTCGATAGATGCAACAGAAGCGTCATATTGCTGCTGCATATCGCTTTCTTCCGCAGCACAGCGCTCCATATCCTTTTTTCCAGCAGCAATGCGATCGGACAGGAGCTGCAAACGCTTTTTTGCGCTTTCCAGCAGAGCATTTTTTTCTTCTACTACAGCAGAGCTCTTGCGGATATTTTCCGTACCCTCTGCATTAATTTTTACCAACTCAGCGCGTGCTTCGTCAAGGTGCGTCTCCGCATCCTTTTTAATCTGCAAAGCTGCATCGGCGTCAGCACGCAACAGTTCCAACTCTTCTTCTACCTGGCGAAGATTCTGTTTGGCCAGCTGGCTACCTGATTCATATTTCGCAGTTTCCTCTGCTATACGTTTTTCACATTCCTGCTGCAAATCAGCAATTTGTTTGGCAATCTCATCAGCAGCGGTAAGCGCCTCTTCATACTCAGCCTCGCATTTTTGCAGGTCGGACAAAGCATTAGCAGCAGCAGTCTTGGCAGCAGAGCTCTCTGCTTCCGCTGTAGCAGCCTGCGCTTCTATCATATTGAGCTCTGCTTCCTTTTTTGCAGAAATATGCGCCTGCTCCAACATATGCGCCAACTCGGCTTTACGGGCAGAAGCTACTGCTAAGTCCACCAAATCCTTGCCCTCACCCCTAGTGGAAAAGCTATCCGCATCAAGAAGTACAGGGCTAGCTCCCTCAGCCGCAACCTCGGCTTCAAAATCAACAAGCGGATCGGCACCGCTGTTCCCCATTCCTGATTCTAGACCGGAAGCATCCGCATTATCTTTTTCCATTTGTTCAGAAGCAAAGGTAGCCGATACTGTCTCGACATCCTCATTCTTACGTTTTCTCCAGAATGATTTTTCACTAGCCTTGGGTTTTGTTGCCATAAAACGCGGCCTCCAGTCCGTGCTTATAAATAAAGTATCAGAAAACTAAATAAAAAAGGAAAAACTTTCCCTAAAAGTCTTTTCTATATGTATCCGTAATTATAAGTATATCCGAAACAAGTGAAAAATGCAATCGTACGTTTTGCATTATTGCGTCGAAAGTACAGCCCCAAAAGGGCATGTTATTTGCCTGCGACGCTTCGGTGTATACAGCTTAAATCCGGCACCCGGCCGCGGCCATTGCAGCAGGGGCAACTTTTTTCAATGGAGCTAGAAAGATCATGCCCTATTTTTTTGCGCGTCAGCTCTACCAACCCCAGTTGGGTCATACCAAGCACAGTTACCCGTACCCTATCCTTTTTCATTTCCTCCTCCAAAGCAAGCAACAGCTTTTGGCGGTCAGCATCTGTATCCATATCAATAAAATCAATAATCACAATACCGCCAATATTACGTAAAATCAATTGGCGAGCAATTTCGTTTACTGCTTCCATATTGGTTTTAAACACCGTATCGTTTAGGTTACGACCGCCAACATACTTGCCGGTATTAACGTCAATAGCGCACAGCGCCTCCGTTCTGTCGATGATAATATAGCCTCCGCTTTTGAGCCACACCTTGCGCTCCAGCGCTCTTTCCAGCTGGCTGTAGATATCGTAGTCCAGAAACAAATCTCGCGACTCGCGCAAGATCAGCTTTTCCAGTAGCTTGGGCGCAACCGTGCCGATCACGTCCGCGGTATGTTGATAGGCAGCTTCATCTCCCACCACAATATGGGTAATATCAGCGGGATTGGTATCGCGCATAACGCGGCTCAGCAAATCCGCATCATGGTGCAACAGAGCCGGCGCCTGACTCTTGGCGGAAAGCCCTTGAATACGCCGCCATTTTTTCACCAACAGGCGCAAATCGGCGGCCAGCGTTTCCTTATCCGCATGCTCGGCCACCGTACGAATAATCGCGCCCATCTGTTCCGGCAACTGAGACTGCACCAATTCTTTTAAGCGCTTTCTCTCATCCTCATCCTCAATACGGCGGGAAACCGCCACATAATCCCCATAAGGCAACAATACCAGATAGCGACCAGGCAAGGAAGGATACATGGTCACGCGCGCGCCTTTGGTGCCGGAAGGCTCCTTAAAAATCTGTACCACCAGCTGCTGTCCCTTTTTAACCAAATCGGTAATTTTGCGGATCTCTCCATCCCCCGCCTGCTTGTTATTCGCATGTACATTGGCGTGCGGCAGCGGAAAGGCGTCATCCACATAAAGAAAACTGTTTTTTCCCAAACCAATATCGACAAAAGCGGCCTGCATACCGGGCAAAACATTCTCTACCCTTCCCAGATAGATATTCCCCAGCAGCCGGTCATTCTGCGGCTCGGGAAGATGAATCTCCTCCAAACGCCGGTCCCCAATCCGTGCAACCATATCTCCGCTTTCATCTGTACGCACTAATAATTCTTGTCCCATTTGTCTACTCCCAAAGATTATTTTACGATTTTTCGGTATTATGGCTCGCAATGGCTGCCATTTTTGGTAATATACATAGCTATCCGCTCGGTATGTAAAGCTGTCGCGCCGGGCACCAACAGTGGAATCAGCTCTGTAAGCTTAACCGCAGCGCCCCGGTTCAGCCACAATTCACAGTACACATAACCGCCTTCACAGTACAGCTTTTCAACTGCGGGTCGAATGTTAACGATTTTGCTACCTTTGGGGCTGCTTCTTTCCAGATCAACGCGCTCTGCCGCCAGAAAGGCGGTAATAGCGCTGCACAGCGCTTCATCGCGAAAGTCTCCAGCAGGAATGGCCCGATATACGACATAGTCAATAGCAGACATCAAGGCGGGCTCGGCAGAACCGAGCACCCTGGCGTGGATTAAGGATAGCCCCGGGGGTAATACTTCCTGCAGGCGCTGCGTCCAGCCGCTAGGTAAAGATTGGTTAAAGCTTAAATCCACATACTCGCTATCGCCGCGCAATCCTACAGGATGTGCAGGCCCCCAGGAAATCAGCATATGCGGGTTAAAACCCTGCGAATAGGCGACTGGTAAACCGGAGCGACGCAGCGCTTTCTCCACCGTACCAAGAAGATCAAGATGAGAGAGCCAGCATACCGGCTCCTGCACACCAAGACGCAGGCGGTATTTATAGATTTGCGACTCCATAACAGGGGTAGTAGGGCGCAGCTGTTTCTCTACACAGCTGGTATCCTTTTGCAGACGGTTTTTCCATTGCCCATGGCAGACACCGCAACCAGTGCAGGCATGCCAGCGGCAATCGGGAGTAAGTACAGCGCGTGCAGCCTGTAAATTTTCCTGCCACAGCCAGGATTCCTTTACCCCGCAACTGATATGCGCCCAAGGCAGGGCTTGTCCATAGGCCAGTTCCCGCTGCGCATACTGCTCTGGGGATAGCCCGCAATCATCAAAAGCGGCACGCCACTCTTCATATTTAAAATGCTCTGTCCAGCCGTCAAAACAGCAGCCGCGGCGGTAGGCAGCCAGCAACACTTGATTAAGTCGGCGGTCGCCCCGGGCAAAAGCAGCTTCCAGTAGGCTGGTACGCCAATCATGTCGATTAAGACTAACCTGCCGCATCGGTCGAATAGCCTCGCGCAGCAAATCATTTTTGCGGCGTAGTTCATCCGTGGTATTCTGCGCCCGCCACTGAAAAGGCGTATGGCTTTTTGGAACGAAGTACGACACGCCCAGAGAAATCTTTATCGGCTTTTTCACATCTGGCGGCTTATTCTCTTTACCTACACGTAAAATCTGCCGGCATAAATCAGCAATCGCCAGAATATCGCTATCCGTTTCATAGGGTAGGCCAATGATAAAGTACAGCTTAACGTGTGTATAGCCCTGTGAAAAGGCAGCAGCAGCCGCAGAAAGGATATCCTGCTCGGTAACGCCCTTGTTAATCACATCGCGCATCCGCTGACTACCGGCTTCCGGCGCCAGGGTAATGCCGCTTTTGCGCACCTCCTGCGTGCGTGCAGCCAGGCCCACAGAAAAGGCATCCACACGCAGGGAAGGTAAAGATATACCCACTCCATTTGCGGCATGATCATTAAGCAGGCATCCCATAAGCGGCTCCACACCGCTATAATCAGCCGTAGACAAGGATAGCAACGCCATGTCATCATAACCACTGGTCTTTTCCTGCCGCATAGCTTGTTCACGCAAAACTGAAACGGATTTTTCACGCACAGGCCGATAAATCACACCAGCCTGACAAAAGCGGCAACCGCGGGCACATCCCCGCATAACCTCCAGCATAATACGGTCGTGCACCGGCTTAACATTGGGCACAATCGGCGCGTCCGGGAAAATAGCCGCGTCCATATCCGGCAAAATGCGCTTAAGTACCTGTTGGGGTGTGTTTGAGGGTGCATCCTCGGTAAGCGTAAGCCCGCAAAACCAACCCTCCTTATCATAGGCAGGCTGGTAAAAGCGCGGCACATACACGCCGGGTATGGCTACGGCCTGCCGCAGCAACACCTCTCTGCTCCAGCCCTCCTGCTTGGCCTGCGCGACCAAATCAAGAAACTCTATATCTGCCTCTTCACCCTCGCCGATAAAGAACAAATCTACAATCTCAGCCAAAGGCTCCGGATTGTAGGCACAGGGACCGCCCGCTACAACCAGTGGATCGTCATCCCCGCGTTCTACCGCGCTTAAGGGAATATCAGCCAGATCTAGCATAGCCAATATATTAGAAAAGGATAGCTCATATTGCAGCGTAAAACCTACAACATCAAAATCACGCAGAGCATGACGGGATTCCAGGCTGAACAAAGGTAGTGCATACCTGCGCAACAATGCGGCCATATCCAGCAAAGGCATAAAAACGCGCTCGCACAGATGTGGACTATGATTGTTAATCGCCTCATACAGCAGGCGCATACCCAAATGACTCATGCCAATTTCATAGCTATCTGGAAAAGCAAAGGCCATACGTGCGGCAGCTGCATCCCAATCCTTGGTCACACTATTTAATTCACCGCCCACATATTGCGAAGGTCGCTCCACATTTGACAAAATGTATTGCTCAAAGCGTTTATTATCTATTATCATACAAATTAAATCCCATCTCTTATGAATTTAGATTTAAATGTAATAAATTCGCTACAATTTGCGCAATCCCTGCCGTTGCGTTTTAGCAGCGATTCAGTTATACTGAGGATATACCAAATTTTGGAGGAGAAAAAGATGCTATTTTGTGATATTACGTATATCAATGCCCAATACGAAGTAATTGAGCATGCCTGGATTGGCACAAGTGGCAGTCGTATCAGCTACATAGGCAGCGCAGCGCCGGAAAAGGCGACGGACTATGGCCGCGCTTATGACGGTCGCGGCAAGTTGCTAATTAATGGCTTTTTTAATGCGCACAGTCACTCTGGCATGGGCCTATTGCGTGGTTATGGTGAAAACATGGCGCTGGATGATTGGCTGCACAAGCGCATCTTTCCCTTTGAAGCGCATTTAAGCAGCGAAGACGTTTACTGGGGGAGCCTGTTATGCTGCGCAGAAATGCTGCGCTATGGCATTGTAGGCACAACAGATATGTATATGTTTACCAATGGCATGGGCGATGCCTTTCGTGATGGTGGGGTTAAGGCCAATTTCTGTATTGGTGCAGCCGATTTTGAAGGCAGGGCGTATCGGGATATGCCGCAATGCCGGGAAACGCTCCAAGCTATAGAAAAATACCACAATAGCGAGGATAATCGTATCAAGGTAGATTTTTCCATGCACGCAGAGTATACCTCACAGGAAAAAATGGTACGCTCTCTAGCCGAGGTTGCGCAGGAGCACGGACATAACATCCAAGTACACGTCAGTGAAACTGTCAAAGAAACAGAAGAATGCCGACAAAGACATCACGGATTGAGTCCAACTGCCTATCTGGCACAATGCGGCATTTTTGACGTGCCAGCTACTGCAGCGCACTGCGTACACGTTACCCCGGATGATATTGATATTCTTCGGGAAAAGAGCGTAACTGTCGCCACCTGCCCTAAAAGCAATCTCAAGCTGGCCTCCGGCGTAGCGCCTATATTGGATATGCTGAAAGCAGGTGTCAATGTAGCTTTGGGCACGGACAGCGTTGCCAGCAATAACAATCTGAACTTTATTGAAGAGATGCGCATATTCTCCTTGCTGCATAAGGGAATCTCCGGCGACCCCACAGCCATTACCCCAGCGCAAGCTCTACATATTGCCAGCAAGGCGGGCGCTGTCTCACAGGGCCGCAAGGACTGCGGATCGATTGAGATAGGGAACCGGGCAGATCTGCTGGTATTGGATGTAAACCGGCCGCATATGAAACCGGCACATAATTTACTGCATAACCTGATTTATGCCGCCAGTGGAGATGACATTGTTTTAACAATGGTGGATGGCATTGTACGCTATGAAAACGGAGATTGGCCGCATCTGGATATTGAAAAAATTTACGCGCAGGTTGATAAATCCTGCCAACGCATTATCAGCAGTCTATAGAGCCTGTAACAGCAAGCACCCCGGCACGAACAACGGCCGGGGTGCTTTTACGATCCAAACCTTTACTAGACTAGGCCATAATTTCACTTAAATCATCGCCGAAGATAGAGATATCCGCCGGTTCGCCTACCCCCAGCCCATACTGCGCAGCCAGCTGCAAATATTCTACAGAGGAAAGCTCTATACCAGCAATAGCTGCCAAAACAGCATCTGCAGCCACTGCGTCGGTGGCTACCATGACAAAATCGTGCTGCTGTGGTTGGAACTGGCTATCTCCGATCAGACCATCGATAACCGTTAAATCCGGGCAGATGAGGCTATACACGTCAATCAAGGCTCTTTGCTGCATATCAAAGCCAAAATCCGCAGGCAAATCTGCTGCTATAGCTGCATTATTTAAGGCCCCACCGAATAAATGCCCTTCACCAGCCTTAAATTTGGCCAAACTGATCAGCATATCCGCCTCCGTAAGTCTACGGTAAATAGCAGCCTTGTCCAGCACCAGCGAAGTATCGGTATAGCGCTCCACCGTACCGCCGGCACGCAGATCAATGAACTCGACTCCCGCAATCTCACGCAGACGGTCATAACCGCTCTTCTGTAACACATCCGCAAAGGAAAATCCGGAAGCACACTTTACACCCAGCAAAATATGCTGTGCACCATTATTTTTGGCCAACATGACCATGGCATAAGCCAGACGAATATCAAAATTAACGCCTGTCTCATTATCCGCAGGCAGTGTCAAATCCAGCAAAAATAAGGGTGTTTCTCCCCCGGTAAAAAAGAAATCTGCCCCCCCAAAGGGCATAATTAACTTACGCAGCATTTTATCAGCTTCGCGCGGCTGCTCTCGTACCGCTGCATCTGCTTGAATTAAAGCGACGATGGACATATCAGCACCTCGCATCATCCTGTTATTTGCATCCGTATTCCTATTATACCATACCTTGTCGCAAAAACAAGCTACCTACTGTGCCTACAGCAAATTGTTAACCGACAAAATTCGCACTATTAATACAGGATGTCCGAAAGCGGATCCACCTATACATCAGGGAAGCGATAGATAAAAGCTTCTCTTCTACATACACCCAATCGTGTTTGCTAGCTGAATCTGGCATCCGCACATCGCTACGGCTACAGGGCTGGCGGTCTACCTGTTCCATAGAATAGCTATCATGCTTTCCCTGCATAAAGGCATAAACATAGCAGTTTTTTCCATAAAATCAGCAGAGGCA
>CALXSV010000183.1 GCA_944391235.1 uncultured Clostridia bacterium
TTTATCTGTTCCGCACGCTCTCTCGCAATATCTCTGCGCGGTACAATGAAAATGCCAAATATCTGCAAATAAAAGGCAAATGTACAGGAAAGTTTCGCTTTTGGAAGCAGCGCTGGAAGGATCGTAAAGCATACCGTTATTTCAGCTGCCCTAGCTGCAAGGCCAAGATGCGTGTTCCCAAGGGGCGCGGTAAAATCATCATAACGTGCAGATGCTGTGGAAATCAATTTGAGAGAAAGAGCTGATAACAAACGCTATGTTTGGATACGTTGCCATCAACCAGGAAATGCTGAATGAAGAGCAAAGGAGCGCCTACCGCAGCTACTATTGCGGAGTTTGCCGTGCCTTAAGAGAGCGGTATGGCATTGCGGCCCGACTCTTGCTGAATTATGATTTGGCCTTTTTAGCCATACTCCTGACCGCACTGTACAAGGATGATGACAGCGGCATGTTAAGTACGCAGCGTTGCTTGCTACACCCCCGGCATACCTTGCCGCGGTTAGATAATGCATACGTAGATTACGCAGCGGATATGACGCTGCTTTTGGCTTACCGTACATTTTGCGACCATAGGCAGGATGACAAAAATCAGTTAGCACGCGTTGAAGCAGCACTGATGCGTAAAACAGTAAAAAAAATTGAGCAGCAGTACCCACGGCAAGCCTCTGCTATCGACATATATATTTGTGCGCAAAATACAGCAGAGCAATGTAAGGAAAGCAATCCGGAGACCGTTGCGAACCTGACAGGAAGAATGTTAAGTGAAATTTTTGTTTACAAACAGGATGAATGGCAGGCTCGACTGCGTAAATTCGGCTTCCATCTGGGGAAATTCATCTATTTAATGGATGCCTATGAGGATATAGACAAGGATATAAAAAAAGGCCGCTTTAATCCATTGATTCCCATTCGCCAGCAGGTTGATTTTGAGCAGCGCTGTGCAGATATGCTCAATGTGGTTATGGCGGATTGTGCAGCTGAATTTGAGCGTTTGCCAATTCTGCTTCATGCCGATCTACTACGGAACATCCTTTATGTTGGCGTTTGGAGCCGCTATGAAATCATTCACCGACACCGCACGAAAAGAGCGCAGCAAGCGCCGCACAGTTAAGAATATAGGAAAAAGATATGGATCCATATAAAGTACTGGGAGTCTCTCCCAATGCCAGCGATGATGAGGTAAAAAAAGCTTATAAGACCCTGGCGAAAAAATATCATCCAGATATGAATGTTGGTGCCTCTAATATGGCAGAACTAGAGCGTAAATTTAAACAGGTCCAACAAGCCTACGATACGATTATGGACATGCGTAGTGGCAAGGCTGCCGGCAATACCTATGGCAGCAATCCCTATGGCGGATTTGGAGGATTTGGAGGATTTGGTGGGCAGCAGCAACAAAGCAATTACAGTGCAGAAGATGTTGAGTTGCGCGCTGCTGCAAACTATATCAATGCACGGCGCTACCGCGAGGCATTAAACGCGTTGTCCGGAATCAGCAACCGTACGGCACAATGGTATTATCTATCTGCACTGGCCAACTCCGGCCTGGGCAATACCATCGTAGCCAAGGAGCACGCTGCCAAAGCCGCGCAAATGGACCCGCATACGCCGGAGTATGCCTATCTGCGTGATCAATTGGAGCAAGGGGCGCGTTATTATCAGCAACGCGGTACAAACTTTGGCCGTACAGTATTTACAAACAGAGGCACCGGAAGCCTTTGCCTTGATCTGCTTATTCTCAACCTGGTTTGTACCTGTTGCTGTCCTTTCCGGCGCTAGTTATCTTCAGGAGAATCTTTACTATGTTAGGCGTGATTGTGAATACCGTTGCAGTAGTACTAGGCAGTCTCCTGGGACTGGGTGGAAAAGGATTAATCCCGCAAAAACTATCCAACGCAGTTATGACAGGCCTTGGCTTATGTGTTGTTGCCATTGGCATTTCTGGAATAATAGAAGAAGGAAATACCCTCATTACCATTGGCGCCATGGTTATTGGTGCCATTATCGGCACCCTGCTTAATATTGACGGTGCATTAAATCGACTGGGCCAGCGTCTGGAGACGAAAACACCGCATGATGGAAAAACCAGCATTGCACAGGGCTTTGTCACCGCCAGCCTATTGTTCTGTGTAGGTGCGATGACCATTGTTGGCTCGCTTAATGCCGGACTATATGGGGATAACGACATTTTATTTGCCAAATCTCTGCTGGATCTGATCAGCTCTACCATGCTCTCTGCTGCACTGGGAATCGGCGTTATGTTCGCCGCAGTCATGGTACTGCTGTTTCAAGGTCTTATTGTTTTGCTGGCAGGTTTCCTCCAACCTATCCTAACAGATATGGCCATTGTAGAGATTACGCGCGCCGGATCCCTGCTGATTTTAGGGTTAGGCCTTAATATGCTGGATTTGACAAAAATAAAGGTGGCAGATTATCTACCCGCCATTGTCATCGCACCGCTAATCTGCTGGATTGTAAGCTGGATAAATAGCTTACTGTAATTTACATTTGTTATAAACAAGGACGTCCCCAAAGAAGTATTACAGAAATACTGACCTTTGCCAAGTGAAAGGAAAACAAGAAAACTCTATGCAAATGGGAGAACCATTTGCATAGAGTTTTCTTTTGCTTATTTCAAATTTTCAGCGCCCGCAGGATGCGCAGCCGTCGCTGATGGGACGCTCTTGGGGGCTTAGGCTTGGGGGTTAATTCCCTCAAGAGGCCTTTTGACAGGTGCAATCCGGTAAAAAGTGCAAAACATGTACATGTTTGCATTGCTTGCCAAATCAAGGCAACTGGTTAAATGTTTGAGTTTCTGTGAAGCTAGTATTTCTTTTTTCTTTCAAAATTGCAGGAATTGAAATCTTATAAATATACAAAAGATTTTGTAAAACGGTTTCTCTATCCTGGGTCATCCTATTTTTAACCCATTCGATCAGAAGTCCTGCGGAAGCTTCTGAATAAAAAGCGGCCAAAAAGTCCTTGAATTGCGAATTCAGGGTTACTTGTAATTCTTCTTCCCCCTGCTCAATCGCTCCATAAATAACGGAAAATAAATCGTTATAGAAAAACCGTTTGATTTCTTCGTAACCCATAGAATCAAAAGCGCTACTTATAATATGCTTATTCTCATCTACATAATCCATGACGAACCGGATGGCTTCTTCCGTATTAACCACCAAATCAAAATTTTTCACGACTTCAACGGCTTCCTGTTCCAGTGTCCACTTCAAAAGGGAGTATATATCCTCAAAATGATAGTAAAATGTCTTTCTGTTTACCTGACAAACAGCGCACAGTTCGCTGACGGTAATTTTGGAAAGTTTTTTGTTCTCCATAGCATTTTTCAACGCTTTGGCAAACGACTGTTTGGTTTTAAGAGACAATTCTTCATTTGTCATCGCCTTTATATCCTCCCCACATATCTTACAACTTATTATACATCTGTCCGGTAAATCTTTCTACGGACAATTATGAACCTTTTGTCCGGTATCTTCTCCATCAAGTAATTGGGATTTGTCCCATATCTCTCATTTGACCATACTTTGACCGTTTTTTTCAGAAGGCAAATCCTCTATATTAGAGTCTATGATGCAAGAAAGGAGCGAAAGCGAATGTGGAATGGCAGCTATGATGTGATCATGCAGACCCCTATCGGAGTCAGATACGGGACGATGACCGTCGTTATCAATCACAGCAAAGTTGACGGGATGCTGGATATTCTGAAGGAGGCTAACCCGTTTCACGGAAAAATCAACGAAAAGGGAGACTGCCAGATTCAAGGGGAACTGACGACGCTGATGCGTACCATTCCCTATGATGCCACGGGCAGGATCACCAAAGAAACCCTGGTATTAAAGCTAAAAGGAGAACGGGAAAGCTTTGAGATTTCTGGCACGGCCTCTGCTCCTTTCCCAGTAACGGAAAAGGAGCAAACTATAACTACATGAGAAGATTTTATCAGACCATTGTAAACAACCCGAAAAAAATAATCATTTGCTTCCTCTTGATGGCGGCTATGGGCGCTGTGCTTTCGGGAATGGTTGGGGTTAACTATGATATGACCGACTATCTTCCGGAAAATACAGCCTCTACGGTTTCGCTGGAGGTCATGGAGGAAGAATTTGAAGGCGGTATTCCCAATGCCCGTATCATGGTGAAAAATGTCACCGTTCCGGAAGCGCTGGCGTACAAGGAGAAAATCCTGAACTGTGAAGGTGTAACAGATGTCACATGGCTGGATGACGCCGCAAATATTCTGCAGCCTGTTGAAACCATGGATGTGGATACCGTAGAAACCTACTACAAAGACAATGCCGCACTCTTTACGGTAACCATCAAAGATGGTAAACAGGTAGAAGCCATAGATGCAATCCGAAATGTCATAGGTGATGATAACGCTATGGATGGGGATGCAGTATCCACAGCTATTGCCACGACAGGGACAGTCAGCGAAATCAACCTCATTACAGTGGTTGCAATCCTTTTTATATTTACTGTGCTGATCATCACGACCACATCCTGGTTAGCACCTGTCCTGGTTATGATAGGTTTGGGGATTTCTGTCCTGATCAACAACGGAAGCAACCTGATTTTTGGAGAGATTTCCTTTGTAACCAATGCTGCGGGAGCCATTTTACAAGTGGCTGTATCCCTGGATTACTCGGTTTTCCTGATCCACCGTTTTGAAGAATGCAAAAAGGAAATAACGGATTCCCAAGAAGCTATGGTAGATGCTCTGTGCAAGTCCACCAGTTCCATTCTTTCCAGCGGTTTGACTACGGTCATAGGTTTTCTGGCATTGGTATTTATGCAGTTTCGACTCGGCCCTGACCTGGGTCTTGCACTGGCGAAAGGCGTTGCTATTAGCCTGATTACTGTATTTACTTTTATGCCTGTGCTGATTCTGGAAACGCAGAAAGGATTGGAAAAAACGCATCACCGCAGTTTTTTGCCTGGCTTTCATGGCTTGGGTAGGGTGGTCTGCCGTGTGATGGTTCCCCTGGTATGCGTGTTTGTGGTGCTGATTGTTCCTAGTTATCTGGCATCCAACTCCAATGATTTTTACTACGGTTCGTCCAAGATTTATGGAGAGACAACACAATATGGACAAAATGCAGCTGCCATTGAGGAAATGTATGGCAAGAGCGATACCTATGTGGCGATGGTACCCGAGGGAGATCTGCCAACCGAGCAGAAATTATCAGCTGATCTCCATGACATCCCGCAGGTGAAAAGTATCCTCTCCTACGTGGACACCGTTGGGGCGGAAATCCCCATGGAATACCTGGACGAGGATATTGTTTCCCAACTTGTTTCTGAAAACTACAGCCGGTTTGTCATTACTGTAGAGGCAGATTATGAGGGTGAGGAAACCTTTGATCTGGTTGAGACGGTACGGAATACCGTTAATTCTTATTATCCGGATTCATACTATCTGGCCGGTACCGGCGTGAGCACTTATGACTTGATGGATACCATTACAGCGGATACAGTGAAGGTCAATCTGATTGCCATTGGCGCAGTTTTCCTTGTGCTGTTGCTGACCATGAAATCCATCTCCCTGCCAGTAATTCTGGTGCTGGCGATTGAGACCGCTGTCTGGATTAATATATCCATCCCCTATTTTACAAGTTCCGTGATTTTTTATATTTCGTACCTGATTATCAGTTCCATCCAACTGGGAGCAACGGTAGACTATGCAATTTTGTTTACGGAACGCTACCTTGAGTTCAGGAGTCAAATGAGTAAAAAATCTGCGATGATAGAGACCGTGGCGGTTGTTACGCCTTCGGTACTTACATCGGGCACCGTACTGGCTGTTGTGGGATTTTTGCTTGGTTATATCTCCAGCCATGGCATCCTGTCTCAACTGGGAATGTTTATCGGGCGAGGAAGCCTGCTATCCCTTTTTATTGTTTTGTTTGTATTACCGGGACTTCTTTATTTACTGGATGGGCTTATCCAGCGCACAACCTTACATCTACATTTATATAAAAAGCCGAAGGAGGAAACCACGATATGAAAATCTTAAAACGTACTTTGCCTGCTGCACTTGCAGGATTGCTGATATTAAATTCTGCTGTCCCGGCCGTTGCCACTGAATCAGCAGGCATGACACCCTCAGAAAAAGAAGAGGTCATCTATATTACATTAGAGGCTGATGGGACACTGAAAAACAGCTACGTAGTCAACAGCTTTTCCGCTGGAAGTATTACTGACTACGGTAACTATGCTTCGGTGAAAATGCTGAATACCAGCGACCCCATTGAGCAGAATGGGGATACCATCACCTTTTCTACCTCTGCGCAGAAAGCCTATTACCAAGGGGAATTAACGGATGTAGAAATACCGTGGAATATTTCCCTGCGCTACGATTTGGATGGGGAGGAGTACTCCGCAGATGAGATCGCGGGGAAAAGCGGAAAGCTGGAGGTTCATTTCCAGATCACAGAGAACACCGCCTGTTCCGGTACCTTTTTCGATGATTATGCCATGCAGGCTTCCTTCACTCTGGACACGGAGCAGTGCAGCAATATTTCTGCACCGGACGCAACCATTGCCAATGTAGGCAGTGATAAACAGCTCACCTATACGGTTTTACCCGGTAAAGGTATTGATACCACCATTACTGCAGATGTAACGGATTTTGAGATGAGCGCTGTTTCTATCAACGGTATCCACCTCAACCTGAATGTGGAGATTGACGATGCGGAACTGAAGGACAGAGTAAATGAACTTATCGATGCAGTGGAACAGCTGGACGATGGCGCAGTGGAACTTTCCGATGGCTCTGCGGAACTGTTGGATGGCAGTTCTGAATTGAAAGACGGTGTATCTTCTCTGCAAAGCGGGGTCGCCTCCTTGGATGAGGGCGTGGTCACGCTGCAAAATGGGCTTACTACTGTGCAAGATGGACTGAACAGTTTGAGCGGGCAATCGGCTACCCTTGTGAATGGCTCTGAGGACTTTTTGACTGCTTTAAGAACACTTCAAACGGCTGTGAATTCTATTTCTATATCCAATGAAGAATTGAACATGCTTGTGACAGCCTCCAGCCAGATTAAGCAAGCCACCAGTGACCTTTATGATGGTGCAGCTACTTTGCAGGACAACCTTGGTTACGCTCAGTATAAGGCACTGATGTCCCAAAATGGTTTGGATATTGACACTTTGAAGAAAGGAAACACACAGGCAATCTCAGATTTACAAACACAGATTTCAACGCTCCAAGGTACATTGGATCAGATTTCCGGTATGGAAGGAATGGAGGAACAGGCGGCACAGCTTCAGGCGCAGATTGACCAGCTTTCTCAGGTCACCACCCTGCTGCGGGGCAACAACGCCGCAATCGGTGGAGCGGAAACCTATCTGAATGAAATCACTGCACAGCTTCCGGATCTCACTCAAGGGTTGGAAGAATTAAAAACACAGTATAAGACATTTGATGCTTCGATTGGCCAGCTTGTAAATACTCTTGGTAATATGACTGAAAATCTTTCTGCTCTGGCAGAAGGGATTAACCAACTTGTGGCCAGCTATGAAGAACTGGATTCCGGGATCAATGACTACACCGGCGGTGTGGCTCAGATCGTAGCGGGATACAG
>CALXSV010000184.1 GCA_944391235.1 uncultured Clostridia bacterium
TCCGATGACTGTATCGTAACCGTTCGGTAGCGCCATGATAAAATCATGGCACTGGGCAGCCTTAGCCGCTGCTTGGATCTGTTCATCGCTGGCATTTTGGTTCCCAAGACGAATATTATCCCGGATGCTTTGCTTGAATAAGTAAACGTCCTGAAATACAAAGCTGACCTGTTTCATCAAATAACGACTTTCCATCTGTCGAATGTCTACCGATCCAATGAAAACAGCGCCCTGATCCACATCGAAAAATCGTGGAATGAGATGGGCGATCGTACTTTTTCCACCGCCGGAAGGACCTACAATCGCCGTTACCTCACCTTGCCGCGCATGAAAACTCACATTGGAAATTGCCTGTTTTTCTTTGTCCTTATCATAAGCGAAGGACACGTTTTCGAACCTGACATCATAGCTGCCTGTTGTTTTAGGAGCTGGAGGCTGTTCAAGTTCCGGCTCAGCCAGAATCTGATCCATCGCCTCTACGCCGTTGGCAATACGCATGGCATCGGAGTTTACATACATGATTTTTGAAAGGACACCCGCAATAGCCGGCACAAAAATCAGATAAAAGATGAAGCGGGAGGCAAAATCCTTAAAATCTCCGGTATTCATACCAATCAGGATTCCCACTGGCAGGAGAAAAAGATAAATATGATTGATAAGTGTCATAAAGGCGGACATCAGATTTTCCCAGCTCAGAGTATAGGGAATCACTATGGAAGTGTATTCCTTGATGGTTTCGTGCAGCCGATGGAACGAGTAGACCGTCTGCTTGAAGGCTTTGACCACCGAAATTCCCCGGATATATTCTACCGCCGCATTATTCATGTTTTCCAGAGAACGCTGATACTGATCCATCATCTTTCTGGCACCTTCTCGTCCATAAGCGATACTCTGGATCACGAAAGCGAGGAGCACGCCCACAATCGCAGCCAAGCCAAGCCGCCAGTCAACACTTAGCAAAATCACGGCCATTACCACAGGAGAAACCAGTGCGGCCACAATATCCGGCAACTGGTGGGCAATAAATTTTTCTACATTTTCGATATTCTCATCCGTGATTTTCCGAAGTTTGCCGCTTCCAATCATCACATGAAATCCAAGAGGTACTTTTGCCAAATGGGAAAGGAAATTTACTTTTAATTCATACAGCGTACCAAACGCAGCCAAATGGGAACACATAAGGGCTGCGAAATACAGGATAATATTCGCTGCAACGCCTCCAAGCGCCATCCAGCCATAGGAAAACAGACTGGTCTGTCCCAATACGCCCACGT
Organism: uncultured Clostridia bacterium; assembly: GCA_944391235.1. Taxonomy (GTDB): domain Bacteria; phylum Bacillota; class Dehalobacteriia; order UBA4068; family UBA4068; genus CALXSV01. Next base: position 1,275 of record CALXSV010000184.1, read on the forward strand.
CTGGATATACGGATAAGATTTGCCGAACAATGAAATAAATTGCAATATAGGGGATAAAACTGGCTACCGCTGCTAGTGATGACAAAATGACAGAGGCAGTCACCAAAGGCTTTTTTGTCATTGCCAGCTGCATCATCCTTGCCATCCCCGTCTTGGGCTTCTGCTTGCTCATAACTCCTCCTCGTTTTCTTTATGTGATAAAAACTCTTTTTTTACCCTTGCTTTTCCTGTGCTGTCAAGCGGATAAAACGCTTTGACTGTTCCATGGTCGATATGCAGTATAAAAGTACAACAGGACATGATGAATTCCAGATCGTGAGTAATCACAAGGGATAACTCCGTCCGTTTGGAAACCTCTCGAATTAAAGCACAGGCGCTGCGCATGCTTTCATAGTCCAGTCCGCTAGTTGGTTCGTCATAAATCAGGATTTTTTTCCCGGCGCACAGGGCGCTGGCAATGGCAACACGCTGTTTCTGCCCTCCGGACAGCGCCAACGGATGGCAATCCGCAAGTTCGTTGATTCCCATCTGTCTCAGGATGTTTTCCGCTTGTTCAGCTTGTTCTTCCGGAATGTTCAGAGTAACCTCATCACGTACGCTCTCGGTAAACAGCTGGCGGTTTACGTCCTGCATGACCATATAGCTTTCTTTCAGGCGCTTTTTGGCAGTCCATTCCGTTTTGTCATAAAGCACTTTACCTGTATGTTTCCGGATTCCGCAAAGACATCCGGCAAGCGTTGATTTTCCAGCCCCGTTGTGGCCGATTACCGCAATAATCTCTCCTGTGGGGATCCGAAGGGATTGGATGTGTAGCACGCTGTGACCGGATATTTTACAATCCAGATTTTGAAACGTAAATTCATGCCCTGTATGTTTCTGACGCTTTGATTCAGTCGCTAGATCCACTTGGTTCAGGTCCAGTGCCCGCAGTCCCATCGCCGAAATCTGTGCCGGGCTGAATGCTAGAATCTCTTCTCTGGTATATACGGATCGGATCTCGCCCTGATCGAGCCAGACAAAGAGGTCGGCAATATCCAGAAGGTAGTACAGACGATGCTCAGAAATTACCAGAGTTTTCCCTTCCGCTTTCAGCTTCTGTAAAACGTCTTTCAGTTGTAAGATAGACGCAGGATCTAAATTGGAAGAAGGTTCGTCTAAAACAAAAATATCCGGGTGAACCGCATAAACGCTGGCACACGAAATTCGCTGTTTCTCACCACCGGAAAGCTCAAAAATACTTCGGTTTAGCAAACCATTTAGAGAAAAGCGGTTCGCCGCCTCCTCGATTCGCTCCAGCACATCTTCTTTGGGTAGTCCTTGATTTTCACATCCGAAGGCCAGTTCCGCTGTCGTGTCTACATTAAAAAACTGACTGCGAGGATTCTGGAATACGGATCCCACATACTGGGAAATTTTAGATAGCTGCTGGCTTCTTATCTCCACGCCGTTGACGGAAATAAAACCAGACAGCTCTCCTTCGTAATAATGGGGGATAAGGCCGTTGATCAGACGAGTGATTGTTGTTTTTCCGCAGCCGCTTCGTCCGCAGAGAACAACACATTCGCCCCGCTGTATGGTCAAATTGATATTGTGGATACTGTAGACATTTTCCGGAGCATTTTCATATCGGAAGGTAACATGTTTCAATTCAATCATAACATTCCTCCCGTCAAGGCGATTATAATAGAAAACAATATCAACAGATAATCCTGCGACCGTAGCCTTACATCCTCAATACAGGTACGTTTGGTATCAGTATCCAGTCCACGGGAAAGGGAAGCCGCCGCCAACTCATCGGCGATCGTAGCTGTCGACATCAGCAGTGGCACCATAGTATATTCCAGCGTCATCATCGGCTTTGTTAATACAGAGTGTACAGAAATGCCGATTCCCCGAAAACGCATGGCGTCCCGGATACTGTGCCATTCCTCAGAAATCGTTGGGATAAAGCGGAACATAACTGACAACGGTATCGTGAGTTTATTCGGCAGATGCATCCGATCAAAGGAAAGCATAAACTCGCTAACGGAAGTGGTTTTCATCAGCAATATCCCTGCCATAAAAATCGGGAGCATAAGTCTCCCTAACCTTACAAGAGAGAAAAACAGTGCCACAAAGCCACCGCTGACTTTTAAAGATACTGCCCAGTCTAAAAGGAGCATAATGAAAAATGCGACAGTAAACTTCGCTGAGGTTCTTACTCGTCTGTTTAGTGCCAAAAGCAGCGCCATCAGCACAAAAGTTGTTGCCTCCAACCAAAAGGGCGGGAACATCAACGATGATATTCCCACCCCAAAGAGCAGCGCAAATTTTGTGCGGGCGTCAATTCGAAGGATGGGCTGCCGGGCAGCTTCTATAAGCTGCATTAAACTACACCCGCCTTTTGAAAATGTTTTTTCAAAAGCTTGGAACCGACCAGTCCGCCAATCAGCCCACCTAACATAGCAATTCCGATCAAAACCAAAAGAATCCAGCTGGGGGTGAACTTATCCAGCGTTGCAGCATAATCGGCTCCATAGTAAGCTTCGCAGGACTGGATAAAAGCCGGTTTGGCGTAAGCCAGCATCCAGAAAGGGGACATACTGGAGCAGGCAAAAACAACATAGCTGAATATGTAGGATTTTTTAGACTTATACTTTCCCGCCCGGACAATCAGCTCTGCTACGATCCCCAAAGCCAGGCACCAAATCAGGGATACCCATACGCCTCCGGTAGAAGTGAGAAGCCCCACGGCAGCCGCAAGAATCAGAATTGCCCCGAATTTAGGCACCTTCGTAACATACATCATATAAATGCACCCTAAAATGATCGAGTTTACAAACGGAGCGATGAGATAAAGGATGGGGACAAACCCCATAACAGTCACCACTGCAAACAGCACGACCACATAGAGGGCGGCGAAGGCTCCGGCAACGATCAAGTCTTTGGTTTTCAGCTTGTTGGTTTTGGTACTCAAACTTAGTTCCTCCTCACTTTGTTTTAATCAGTTAGTTTATACTAACTAATTTTGTTAATTAAAACCCGCCTCAAGGCGGGGTGTTAGCTATAGCTAACTTCTGGTATTATACGCCTTTGCTTTGCTAAAGTCAATACACTTTTGGTAATACGAGCTTACAATATTTCTAAAAACAGGAACGATATTCACTGTTTCTGCTCTTTAGGCTTTTCTTATAAGAAATCTGCTATTCTTTCTGCGTCTGCCGTACCATTCTCCGCACGGTTTGTCGCTCTGCTTCCTCACCCAGCATACGGGAAAGTCTTTTTACTGTCAAACATCAGAAGCGGGCTGTACTTCTCGCCGTAACCCTTCTGCTCCCTGTCCTCCGCTTCCTGCTCCTTGTCGGGGCAGATGTCCTGCCTTGCCTCATACAGCTGCACCGGGTCAAAGCCCTGTGCCGGTGTCTGCTCCTGAAGTCGTCGTACTCGTTCAGGGCAGCGTCCAGCTCGGCGGAATATTTCTGCTCCTGTTCTTCCAATCGTCTCAGGCTCTGCTCCATAGCGGCGATATCCCTTAGAAATTTTTCGGCGGCATCTTGCTTGGTATACTCCAGCGATGCCAGAAGCAAATTTTTTCCGAGAGCAGTTCCTTTACATTCTCTGTTAACTACGCAATTTTTGCCGCCAGATCCCGGTGTCGGAACACATGGACAGCGGAAAGCGCTCTTTTCTCAGAGAGCAGGCTTGTGCGCTCTTTCGTCTTACATCGGATTTCCTTTACCAACCGGTTGTATGGTGTGCGTTTGGGACGCAGCGTATCCGGCGAAGCGTTCCGATGCTCCTTTCCCTTGCGGAGATACCCCAGCTGATAATAGAGCAGCAATATGGAAATGGCTTACAGGCTGTTGCAGAAAGAGAAATATAGGGTGAAAGACGTTGTTGGATGGTAGGTTACAGCTACCTCGAGGACCGGCATCCAAGCAGGAAGCTGAATGCGGATTACTTGTACTGCTTCGGCTGTGGGATCACCGGCTTCGTGGCGTGGTTGTTCGACCTGAGCAGCTACGAGTCGGCAAAGAAGCCGGAGTCCCCGCTGGTGCAAGCATTCCGGCACGACAGTCTCTACTGTCAGCGGGTGCTGTGTGACTATCTGCTTCTTCTGGAGGCGTGGAAGGTTGCGTACGCGCCGCAGCCGCCTGCTCGTGGCCTTCTGGCCCGACGCGCCGCAGCCTGGCCTCTGGCTGTTCTTTCTGGATGGCCTGTTCTACCCGGATGACATCCCAACCTTGCAGGCGTTTATCGGCTGCTGTCTGATTCTCAGCAACAAAGGCCAGCGGATGATGGCCATCAAGGGCTGCGGAGGCTGGTGGCGAATACTTTCAGATTTACCGAGAGCCAGCGCATCAGAGACAACCGGGAAGCGGTTAAGCGGGGCAAGAACGAATGTGTATAGGCCCCAATGACGCAGTACACCGGGCTGGTGCAGCAGAGCAAGGGCAGGAGCTGGCGGACAGTCTTGCTCTTGGTACGCTCCACAGTGTACGGAGGGACTTTTATTTTTTCCCGCAGCTCCTTTGGGCCGCCTTGGGGGAGAATCTCATCATCAGCTTGGCAAACTCTTTTTCATACTGGCTAACGAACTTCGTCAGGCGGCGGATTTCCGCCAGTACAACCTGCTCTAGAAAGTCGGCTCTGATGTAATGGGTTGCGGAACAGGTGCCCCGGTTCCCCCTGTCGTTGGAGCAGTTAAAATAGGTGATCTCCGGGTTCTTCTGGTTGAAGTGGAGGTGCAGGTTGTTCCCACAGTCAGCGCAGACCAGCAGTCCGGAAAACATCTTTTTCTTGCACTCATGGGTACGGCGCTTGCGGATCTTCCCGTGCTTTTCTTGTGTCTTCTCCCAGGTGGCCCTCGAGATGATAGGCTCATGGACATCGAGGAAAATTGCTCAGTTCTTGCAGTCGTTCTCCAGCCACCGCTTGTTCTTGTAGGACTTGGAGTAGGTCTTAAAGTTGAGTACGTCGCTGCTGTATAGCTTTAGCAGAGCATCAAGTATTTTGCTTGCTGACTGCTGTTATTTGCGGTATAATCAAAAAAAACAACGAAAAAAGAGGAGCCGTGCCATTATGCTGTATAATGAACGCGCTGAGATGATTCTTCAACAGCTTCAACTGCAATCCACGGTGAAGGTGACGGAGTTGAGCCAGTTTTTGCAGGTTTCGGTGGACACCGTCCGCCGCGACCTGAAAAATATGGAGCAGGAGGGCCGAATCAAATACGTCCGGGGCGGAGCCTGCCTGCCGGAAGACCGGAATTCCCTTTCCAACTTTACCGGCCGGGAGATCATCCACAGTGAATTGAAGCGGGAGGCCGCCCGCAAGGCGCTGGCCCATGTTAAGGAGGGCAACGTGGTGGCCTTGAACTCCGGGACCACAAACACGGTACTGGCCCAGGAGCTGGCCGGGATGAATCTGAAGTTTACAGTGGTCACCAACAACTATGCCGCTCTCAACATCCTGATGCAGAATCCCGCTATCCGCCTGATCGCTGTAGGCGGGACGATGGATCCTCTGGAACGCTCCACCTATGGGACGGTGTGTGAGGGGGAGTTTGCCGCTTACCGCCCGGACCTGGCCTTTCTCTCCATCAATGCCGTAAACTATCAGGATGGCTACACCGACTTTCGGCTGGATGAAATCGGGGTGATACAAATTCTGGCCCGGACAGCCCGCAGGGTAATCGCTGTGATGGACTCCAGTAAGCTGGGACAGTGCTCCAAGCGCCTGGTCCTCTTGCCGGAGCAGGTGGATTTACTGCTGACGGACGACCACGTCTCCTCCGAGGTGAAGGAAAAGTACCGCAGCAAGGGGATCGAGATCCAATAGAAATCCGTGTTATGTAAAAACCGCAGGTGAATAGCCTGCGGTTTTTTGTGCTATTTTTTACATGCTTTTGACAGAAATTCGCTTGATGTTGCGGCTTTTCATCTTTTATAATCAAACCGTAGACAGCAAATAACAGCATAAAACAGCAAACAAAAGCAAGGAGCGTTGAATATGGCGGAAATGAACCGCATTCAGATGATCGTGTTTGATTGGGCGGGGACTACGGTGGACTACGGATCCAGCGCCCCCAGCGAGGTCTTTGACCGTGTATTTTCCCAGGCGGGAATTCACCTGACCCGGGAGGAGATCAACGGCCCTATGGGCATGGAGAAAAAGGCCCACATTCGGGCGTTACTCTCTACGTCCTCCGGTACGGAGCAGTGGAAGGCCCGGTACGGCGCGGCCTGGACGGAGGAGGATGTTCAGAAGCTGTATCAGGTCTTCGAGGCGACCCTCCACGATGTGGTGGCGGAGTACAGTGTCCCTATCCCCGGCGTGGTGGAGACCGTCCGGCAGCTGCGAGAGCAGGGGTTGAAGATTGGATCCACCACCGGCTACACCTCTCAGATGATGGAGCAGGTACTCCCCCGGGCGGCGGAGCTGGGCTATGAGGCCGACTGTGTAGTAACCCCCGACGTGACCGGTGCCAGCCGTCCCACCCCCTTTATGCTCTATGAGTGTATGCGGCGGCTGAATGTGTATCCCCCCTGCGCGGTGGCCAAGGTGGGGGATACGGTGGTGGACATCCTGGAGGGGAAGAACGCTGGAGCCTGGAGCATCGGCATCCTCACCGGCTCCAACCTCCTGGGGCTGACCCAGGCGGAATACGAGGCCATGGCCCCCGACGAACTGGAGCTCCGGAAACAGAAGGCAACGGAGCGCTACATGGAGGCCGGAGCCGATCTGGTCATCGATTCCATCCGGGACCTGCCCGCCGCGTTGGCAGAAATCGATTGCCGGATGGCGGGGAAGGAGGCGGCGTGTTGAACCGGTATTATAACCCTGTACAGACCGTAGAAGGCCCCGGCTGCACCGGGGAGCTTACGGGATTGCTGTGTGAAATGGCCTTGAAAGAGGGCCGGGTGCTCTTGTTGGTGTGGAACGAAGAGGTGCTGAAGCGGCCTGCCTTCGCGGGGCTGACTGATGCCGGCTTTACGGTCTGCTCCCTGGTGTTCCGAGCCTCCAACCCCACGGTAGAGCAGCTCTTTGAGACCTATCAGGCCACCAGGGACTTCGCCCCGGAGGTGGTGGTGGCCGTGGGAGGCGGTAGCATTATGGATGTGGGTAAGTCCCTGTGCTGTCTGTATGGCAAGGACTTGCCCGACGAGGACAGCCTGCGGCGGCTGATCGCGGAAAAGTCCTACGGCCGGCCAGCTGCCCGGTGGATCGGAGTTCCCACCACGGCGGGGACGGGTAGCGAGGTCACCTGCTGGGCTACCATATGGGACCCGGAGCGGGATGTTAAGCGCTCGGTTGAGTGCCGTGACAACTACGCCTTTGCCGCCCTGGTGGACCCGGAGCTGGCGGTGGGGATGCCCGTCGCCCTGGCGGTGTCCTCCGCCCTGGACGCGGCGGCCCACGCGGTGGAAAGCTACTGGGCCAGAGGGTCCAACGCCGTGTCCCGGGGACTGGCGCTAGAGGCCATCCGGACGATTATGGGGCACATGGATGGGCTGCTGGCTGGAACCAGGGAGGCCCACGACGCCATGGCCCGGGGCAGTATGCTGGCAGGGCTGGCCTTCAGCAATACCAAGACCACCGCCTGCCACTCCATCTCTTACCCCCTGACCATGCACTGCGGCATCCCCCACGGGGCAGCGGTGAGTATGCTGCTGGGGCCGGTGTTCCGGCTTAATGCTCCGGCTCTGGACCAGCAGGCCCCCCTGCTGGAGGCCCTGGGAGTCTCCGGCCCGGATGAGTTGGAGGAAACGATCTGCGGCATCCTGCGCCGTTCCGGGCAGCCCGCGACCCTGAAGGAGTGGGGCGCGCACCGGGAGGATCTGCCCCGCCTGGCGCAGTTGGGTATGACCAAGGGCCGGGCGGACAACAACCCGGTGCCCATTGAACCGGCGACAATTCTCTCCATTTTGGAGCACATATATAGTACAGAATCTTACAATTTGAATCAAAAAGGAGCTTGAATACTATGAAAATCAGCAAGAAGGTTTTGTCCGTGACCCTGTCCGCCCTGATGGCCGCGTCCCTGCTGGCCGGCTGCGGCGGCAATGACACCAGTTCCAATGTCTCTGCCGGCCCCGGCGGGGAGGACGGCGTGTTCACCATCGCCTATGCCCCCAACGAGTCCACAGCCGAGAGCGCCGACGCCCGCAACGGTCTGGCCGAGGACTTGGGCGAATTCCTGGGCTGCGAGGTGGAGGAGATCCAAGCCAGCGACTACAATGCCATCATCGAGGCCCTGCGCACCGGCAGCGCCGACATGGCCTACATGGGCTCACAGGCCCTGGCCCTGGGGGTGGAGCGCACTGACCTAGAGCCCATCGTCATGAAGGCCGAGGAGGGAGATCCGGACAAAGCCATCTACCACTCCGTATTTATTACCAACAGTGCCAACGCCGACATCAACTCCATCGAGGACATCAAGGGCCGCACCATGGCTTTTGTAGACCCGGATTCCACTTCCGGCAATCTGGTGCCCACTGCTGAGATCATACAGGCGTTCCCCGATGATAATCTGAACTCCGATATGCTTCACACCAACGGCGACTTCTTTGAGGCGGTGAGTTTCTCCGGCTCCCACCAGGCCGGGCTTCAGGCAGTGGTGAAGGGCGATGTGGATGTGGCCCCCATCTCTGACCAGATCCTGGCCAGCGAGATCGCCAATGGCAACGCTAACGAAAGCGATGTGAAAATCATCCACGAATCCGGCGCCATTCCCGCTGAGGCCATGGTGGTTGCGGAGCACGTGGATCAGGAGACCCGGGACAAGCTCACGGAGTTCCTAATCTCCTATGATAACGAGCAGTACTTCACCGACGTGATCAAGGTGCCTGGAGCTCGGTTTATCGAGTGCGATATGAGCGACTATCAGGAAATCATTGAGCTCAACAAGATCATCAACGAGTTTTGATCTGAAGACCGGGGCGTGAGGAGAAAATACATGGAACCGATTTTAAAATTCGACAACGTATCCAAACACTATCCCAACGGCGTTCATGCTCTTAAGGAGGTGTCCTTTGAGCTCTGCGAGGGAGAGTTCGTCTCCGTCATCGGGCCCTCTGGGTCGGGAAAATCCACCCTCCTGCGCGCCATCAACCGGCTGATTCCCATCAGCGGCGGTACCGTCTGGCTGGACGGACAGGCGGTGTCCGCCCTGCGGGGGAGGAACTTGCGACAACTGCGACGTAAGGTGGGGATGATCTTCCAGAACTACAATCTGGTCTACAGCCTGTCCGTGTTGCAAAACGTGCTTCACGGCCGTCTGGGATACATGAACGGCGTGAAGGGCGTGTTCGGCCTGTCCAGCGAGGATGACAAGCAGGAGGGCCTGGACCTGCTGGAGGAACTGGGGCTGGCGGACTTCGCCTACAACCGGGCCAGCGACCTGTCTGGAGGCCAGAAACAGCGCGTCGGGATCGCCCCGGCCATCATGCAGGGCCCCAAGCTGCTGCTGTGCGACGAGCCTATCGCCTCTCTGGACCCCTCCAGCGCCAAAACCATTATGGACCTGCTTCGGGACATGACTCAGAAGCGGAACATCGCCTGCATCGTCAACCTCCACCAGCTGGATGTGGCACTGAAATACTCCACTCGGATCATTGGCCTGTCCAAGGGGGAGATCGTCTTTGACGGCCGGCCGGAGGAAATGGACGATGCCACCATCGAGCGCATCTACGGCACTTCCCGGGAAAACCTGATGATCGGAGGAGAACGAAATGACCAGACGGATTCCGCTCATTGCGCGTGACCTGAAGCGACTCTACACCGGTTTTCTGCTGGTTGCTGTGAGCCTGTTTCTGCTTTGCACCTATCTCACGGAGTTTAATCCCATGGTGCTGGCGACCAACGGGGACGCCTTCTGGGAATTCATCACCGAGGATTTCCTGCCTCTCGCTCTGCCCAAGGCCAGCCGCATCCCCGGCATTTTCTCCAGCGTGCTGGTGACCCTGGCCCTGGCCATGTCCGCCACCACAGTGGCCGCCATCCTGGCCTTCTTCGTGGCCCTGTTCGGCAGCGAGAAGGTCTCTCCCTTCCCTCGTTTTGCCAAGGCAGTCCGGGGCTTTGCCACCTTCCTGCGCAACATTCCCGCCCTGGTGTGGGCTTTCATCCTATTCTCCTCACTGGGCATCGGCACCGGCGTGGGCTTTGTGGCCCTGTGCATCACCAGCTTCGCCTTCATGGTCCGGGCCTTTGTGGAGACCATGGAGGATGTGTCCCAGGACTGCGTGGAGAGCCTGCAGGCGGTGGGGGCCACCTTCCCCCAGCGTGTATCTCAGGCCATCCTGCCCTCCTGCCTCAGTGGCTTTCTCTCCTGGTATCTCTACTGCGTGGAGGTGAATATCCGGGCGTCCACCATCGTCGGCATGGTTGGAGGTGGCGGAGTGGGCCTGACCCTGTTTTCCTATATTAAGAGCTTTCGCTACGACATCGCACTCACCATCATCTTGCTGATTGCCACCATGGTCATCGTGGTGGATCAGATCACCGGAAAACTCCGAAAGGAGCTGTTAAAATGAATGTCAACACTATGGAATATTCCGCTACGGCTAAGGCACGGCCGGTTTCCGGCAAAAAGCCGTCTATCCCCGTAAAGTGCCGCCAGCGCAACCGCTTTATCCCAGCCTTCCTCATCGGTGTGGCTGTACTGTCGGTACTCAGCCTGCTGTATTTGGAGATCGACTGGCTGAAAATGGCCTCCCGTGTGGGCGACATCGGCCTGGTGTTCTGGGATCTGGCTCATCTGGACTTTTCCAATATGGACCTGATCGCTTCCTCCCTGGTGGAGACCATCTCTATCGCAGTGCTCTCTCTGCTCTACAGCCTGCTGTTAGGGATCTTTTTCGGTATGCTGGCCGCCCGCAACGTGTTCCGGCTGCCCTGGCTCTCCGTGCTGACCCAGTCCTTTTTCACCTTCCTGCGGGCGGTACCCACCCCGGTGTGGGTGCTGCTGATGCTGGTCTGCTTGGGTATGGGACCAGAGGCCGGCGTGGCGGGGCTGTGCGTCCACACCACTGCCTTCTTTACCAAGTCCTTTGCCCAGAGCTTTGAGAGTATCCCCGATGAGACCATTGAAGCCCTGGAAGTTACCGGCGCCAGCCGCCTATCCATCTTCATGAACGCGGTGCTGCCCGCCGCCCTGTCCCAGATCGTGGCCTGGGCAGGGATGCGCCTGGAAACCAACTTCTCCGAGTGCGCTATTCTGGGCATGGTGGGGGCCGGCGGCATAGGCTATGTCATCTCCAACAGCCTCCAGGGCTACGACTACGGCACCGCCGGTGTGGCTATCCTTCTGGTGTTCCTGGTGGCCTACGGCATCGAGCGAGTGTTCGTCCGTATTAAGAAGAAGTTCTATTAAGAATAATCCCGCTCTCAAAAAGTGAAAGGGAGCACGTAGGCGGCGCAGAAAAATGTCCTGCGCCGCTTTTCTGTTGATCTGTTTACGGGAAGATTTTCACAAAGATCTTGTAGAAATCGAATGCTTTGCGGGCAGAGGGGTTTCTCATTAGCGCATAAATCGGGTAAAACCCCCTTGACAAATCGCTTTTCAAAAGAAAATCCTGCTCAAATATGCAGCGGATAACGATTTTCCCAACCCAACCTTTTTCATTGACGACGGCGTTTTCGGGGTAACTTTTCACAGACCCGGCTGGAATGAGATGATACGCCTTGTGGAAGCGGGAAAGTCAAAATCGTTATCGTCAAGGATATGTCCTGCCTGGGGCACAATTATCTGAAAGGCGGTTACTGCTAAATAGAGCAGAATGGGTTTTGACAGCTTTGCCGCTATTATCCGTAAGTATGTGGGAATACGAGAGTTAACGCTTGCTATCTTCAATTCGTTTGTTCAGAAAATCGTTGTTCACGCGCCGGACAAGTCCAGCGGACACCGCAGACAAAAGATTGAAATTATCTGGAACTTTATCAGGAAACTGGAATAGGATGAGGACGGACAGACCATTGGACGGAAAAGAAAACGCAAAACGGCATAGCCTTTCGGCTATGCCGTTTTGCGTTAATAGAATTACTTCCTTATGGGTACATCACTTTAGCCATGTTCTCTTCGCATGTTTGGAGCCTACTTTTATGCTGAGAGATATGTTTGTGCAAATAAGGCTTAAGCCTTCTCCTGCATACACATCCGGATATAGGAAAGCGGTACATCCATACGCCGGGCCGTTTGTTCTGCACTTAGTCCAGCATACAAAAAGCGTTTAATAACGGTGTCCATGCTTTCTCCTTTTCTATCTCGTGGCCTCTATAGCTCAGCACTGTTGCGCATTTGCAGCAGCAGCCATATGGAAGGGTAGACATCCTTAATCTTGTCATCGCTGTACTGTTCTTTTAATTCCAGTGCCTTTTGCTTGAGCGCATCATACCATTCCTGACCATTGCTGTAATCCTGATCCTCCAGCAGGTTTTCCATGCGTACAGACATGATGTCCTGACAGGCCATGGCCATAATCGCTCCCTTGAGGCCGGTCTGCCCACCATGATTAAAAGCATCGAAGCAATAGCGTAGAGTAAAATCGCTATAGTAAATCAGCTGCCGGTAATCAACAAAGTTTTCATCAATGTGGCTTTGCACATCTGAAGAGTTGGCTGGTGTGGCAGCAATGGTATTGATTAAGCTATCAATGGTGCTGTAATTGTCTGCACTGCCATAGTTCATGGTGGCTTCCACATAACAAATTTGCATTTGCACGAAGTAATACTTCTGTGTGTTCAGGGCTTTATCCACAATTTCAGCAGGGAATTTATCCATGATGGATTGCGTATAGGCATCGCCTTCTTCCGGCGTCCAGTATTCTGTCAGCTCATAGCTGCCATCCGTATTCTTTTCAAAGCTCAAGACTATGGGCTGATGTACAGCATTTACATCTACAAACCAGCCGTCTTTATAAGCGAACTCTGCATAAAGGGCTACTGCATAGACGTTGATTTGATTACCAACGGCCTCGGCCGCCAGAATATTATGCGATTCCGTAACAAAATCGCCTTTGCCGTAGAGTGCCTTGTTGGTATGAATAATAGCCTCTCCAATCAGAGGTTCAATCTGATTCATTTCGCTGTTTGGTACGGTAATGCTGCTTTCATCATCGGTATCGGGGCCCTGCACATCCGCCTGCATGAGCAGGCTCAAGGTAGCGTACAGCTCATTGCTGATCGGTGCGCACAGGCCTGCCTCCGTTTGGATGACCGCCTGACCATCCAGTGTGTATACGTAGTAGGTCGTACCGGCCCCATCCGGATAGCGGACATCTATCTGGTAATGCTCCTCCAATTGAGAGCTATCCAGCCCTGCATTCAACGTAGATTGGCTGAGGTAATGTAAAATCATCTTCTTGATGATGTTGGCGGCGTCTCCGCTCAGTGAATCCATGGTATGCAATACCTGTCCGTCAGCATCCATTTGTGTGAGCGTGTAATCAGCCGATTCCTGCACAATTTGTAAATCAGCGGTAATTTCAATGTCTATACGGGTTTCCGGCCCAAAATCATCGGTAAAGCTGGCTACCGCCAATGTGGAGCCGTTCTTGTCACAGGCCGTGAGCGTATAGTCGATGATTCCCGGCTGCTGTATGGCAAAATACAGCGTATCTCCTGCTTTAAGCCCGCTGTTGTCTGCATTTTGGCAGACTTCTGTAAATACGGTGTCATCGCTCAGCACTGCGTTAAGCTGTACGGAGTAGATGAGATCCTCTGCGCAGTTCAAGCTTATGTAGATACCGGGCTCCTGTTGCTCTGTGCTGCTATCTGGCCGTGTCAGCAGCACAACCGCCCCTACAATCACAGCAAGGACTACAAACAGCACAATCCAGAATAATGGTTTTTTATAATTCAGCATAATTTTTTATCCTTTCTGCATGCAGTTTTCTGCTGCATACCCCCTCGAAAATGCGCATTGTCTCTGGGAAAAGGCCACCTGTCACAATGCTTACGTTCAATCTATCATGCTAAGCTGGCCTTGTCAATAGAGCATATTGCACTTAAGCTAGGTGCGGGGCCTTGCTGGGATGCAAAGGTGGTTGGCTAGATAAGCACGCCAGGTTTGGGCCGAGCTTGGTGCAGGCCGGTGGTATGGAAAGCGCGCATGGATTTTTTCCCTTCTATATGGATTGGTAAACTGCAGCCGGTTTTATTGCTTTTTTTTATAGGGAATGGTATGATTATGTTGTAAAGATTTTTATGCCTAGAGTTTATCCATCCGCTGTTTTGTCCCAGGTGATGAATGGAGTTGCGCTGTGCTGTGCCCATGCGCTTCAGCCCTAGATTTGCGGCAATAGCAGATGTTGCAGATTGCTTCCTGTAGCAAGCTTTTTCTCTCAGGAGGCGGTTTGTCTGAAAAAGCGAAAGGGAGACACGCTTATGATAACAGTGAATGAGTTTTATATGCGCCTGGGCGGCGGATATGAGGATGTTTTTTATCGTCTGCAGAACGAGGAGCGAATTAAAAAGTTTTTGACCATGCTCCCGAAAGATACCTCTTGGGCCAATTTATGCGCGGCCTTGGATAAAAAGGATTATGAAGCGGCCTTTTGGGCAGCCCATACGCTTACGGGTATCGCCCTGAATCTGGGCCTGAACCGGTTGACTGGGGCTACCAGTGAAATAACCGAAGCACTACGCAACCGTCAGGAGAATGCGGAGCTTCCTCAGCTGCTGCAAACGGTGGAGCAACGTTATCAGGAGGTGCTCGAAGCCTTAAACGAATTGGTGGAGCAGCCGGCACAATCCGCTGAGCAAGCTGCGCAAACGCAATAAAATACTGGTAGTTGACGATACAAAGATAAACTGCTCTATTCTTGCGGACATGCTTTCCGAAGATTATGAGTTGCGGAGCCCAACCATGACGCTGTAGTCTTTTCCTGATTAGCACCTGCATGCAGAAGGTATTTTCATCCGCGCCCTACTTCATGCAGATGCGCTTGCCGTAGCTATCCTTGCGATGATAGCCAATGCTCTGAATATGGATATACAGAATTTTCTGGACAAAGATATGAGCACCTATATTCGCGAGGCCCCTTCCTTATAGAAGATAGAAGATTTTTACCACAAGCTGATGCAATCGTTGTCATCTGCGCGGTAAGAGGCTGGGGAATAAACAGGGCAGCGTCAAGGAAAAGGCACCAAGTGGTAGAAGGATTGAAGGAGGGGAATCTGCGCAGTTTAGAACAGGGAAAGAAACAGCAGGCTTGCATAATGCGATGCAAGCCTGCTGTTTGGGTATAGGCGATTTTTATTATACTGTATTCATGTGATTTCGTTCAACCACAGTCGGTTATCCGGCAGGCCGAGCAGGTTTTGTGTTGCTGCGACAACCGTACTGCTGGCTGCTTCATCCGGTAGCAGAAGCGTTCTGGCCATAATATAGGGGATAATTTGCGGTGCCTGTGTTTGCGGCAGGGGAAGGTTGAGGGGCGCGTCCCACAGTATGTCCTGACAGTGTTGCTGCGCGGCCAATGCCTGCACAAAGGCAAGGGCACTGCGCAGCGCATTGCTGCTTGCATAGCCCAGTTCGCGAATATATAGTTGCTGCCCAAGGTAGGTGTACAGGATATAAGCTCTCTCCGTATAGGAAATAAAACTGTTTGCATCAGTTAGATGATCTGCCAGGAATTTATGCCAGTCTGCGGGACTACGCGCAATGTAGCCGTTAAAGCTGCGGCACATTGTACGGTAAATGTCCGCATAGGCGCAAATATCCTGTTCTTCTGCCGATCCGGTGCGCCAC
The DNA here is from genome assembly GCA_944391235.1 of uncultured Clostridia bacterium. Taxonomy (GTDB): domain Bacteria; phylum Bacillota; class Dehalobacteriia; order UBA4068; family UBA4068; genus CALXSV01. The sequence continues at coordinate 17,005 of CALXSV010000184.1, forward strand.
ATTGTTTCTATTGCACCTGCGCGGGGCTGGATATGCAGACGTTGCAGAAAATAGCAATGCGAAAAGCCCAATGGTGCATAAAAGCCCGGCTTATCTGTATGCAGCAGCACCATTTCACTGCCTGCCTCTTTCAGGTCATGCAGTGCCCGCTTCAGCAGCTGATGCCCGATGCCCTGATGACGCAGGTGTCTGGCTGTGGTAACGCCGACAAGATAGGCTACGGAGCGCCTGCGGCCATGCAGTGATAGCTGGTAGGGGGCGATTTGCAGGCAGGCGGCTAACTGCCCAGCTTCGTCAAAGGCACAGAGTGTTTTGTCTGCGCAGTAAACCTCGCGGAAATACCAGTCAATGTAAGCAGGGGAGTCCTCGTCAAAGGCCGCTTCCCACAGGCCACGCACTGCTGCTTTATTGTCTGCTGTAGCATATTTAAAACGCATTATTTTAACCTCAGGCGATATTTTTTTTCCATATGACAGGGATGATAGCTGAGCTTGGCCTTACGCAGGCCCTCGTCTCCCATGTCCTCGGCGCGGTTGATATAAGTGAATTCCTGCGCATAATCGCGCACGAAAAAATTGTTGATTGCCTGGTAAGCCCCCACATATTCTATATCTGCCTTTTCGATATGAATGCCCATGGTATCGTCATTGAGGCGTTCGCCCAGCTCAAAAGCAACAACTTTTTCTCCCACCAACAATGCTGCACCTGTCCAGTCCAGCTGAGAAAAGTTCTGCAGGCCATCGCATACGCCGCTATACTCTTGCAGGATATCATCGCGCGTGCTGTCGTGATGCGACAGCCATTTATCGAGCAGCTCCTGGCAACCTGCTATTATACTGCTGTCCATGCGGACAAAGTGGTAGTCTGGATACTGCCGGGTAAAGCGGTGCACATAATTGCGCTTGGCATTGTAGTGTTTGCCGCTAAGCGTGGCTAAATCACTTTGGCGGTAGATGTAGTTGTTGCCAAAGGGCAGCTCTTCTGCGGCAAAGCGTCCAGGCCAGTGCTGCTCAAACAGGGCCAGCATATCCGCATCCACCTCAATCATAGAAAAAGCAACCCCGCGCTGTTTGTACCAGGCAATCAGAGCTTCTGTAGCAGCCAGCACGCTGGCGTCTTCCGCTGCAATGGGGCACAGTACATCATCATAATGCAGATAATCGCTTTTGATACACAGGGCGCCCTCCACGATGTTCCAGCGGTAGGGATCCCATTTTCGCCACAAATAAAAATTGGTAAAGTTATAGGTGAGCAGGCGGTAGCGCCGGCCCTGCAAATAGTGGTTAAATAGCTCTTTATCCTGTAAAGAAATATCTTTAAATTCCATGGAGTTCCCTCGGTTTGTGCTTATCGGTAAATATTTTGCTTTTCTATTTATTATAGCAAAAAATGCTTGCTAATTCTATACAAATACATGTTTTAATGTGCTATAATAGGACAGGTATATTACAGTAGACAAGGGGAGGCAGAATATGAATTTTGCATCTGCATGGGGGGTTGCCTTTCAGATTGGCCCGCTGACCGTGCGTTGGTATGGTATTATTATCTGTTGCGCCATGCTGATTGGCATACTGTTGGCTTATAAAGAGGTTCAGCGGGAGCATTTGAATCCGGATGACCTGCTGAATTTAATTATTATGATCATTCCGCTGGCCCTGATTGGCGCACGCGCCTATTATGTCATCCTGCGCTGGGATTATTATAGCCTGTATCCAGGAGAGATTATTAAAATCTGGAATGGCGGTTCTGCCATTCACGGCGGAATCTTTTTGTGCATTGTAGGCATGTTGATTTACTGCCGCATAAAAAAACAGCGCTTCTTGCAGTGGGCCGATCTGTTGGTTCCCATGTTGGCCCTGGGACAGTGCATTGGCCGCTGGGGCAATTATATCAATGCCGAGGCCTACGGTCCAGTGATTGAAGCAGGCTCCACCTGGTCCTGGGTACCTTTGCAGGTTTATGCCAATGGTGCGTACCATCACCCCATCTTTTTATATGAATCGATCTGCGACGGGCTAATTTTTATTGCCCTGATGCTTTTAATTCACAAGCGACACCGCATTGGCAGCGTTTTTGCCTGGTATCTGATTTCCTATTCCTTTGTGCGTTTCTGGATTGAATTCCTACGCCAAGATCTGCTGATGATTGGCCCCATACGTGCAGCGCAGCTCGTTTCTGTACTGGGCATCATCATCGGCATAATCATCCTGGTGGCGATACGCAAACAGCCGGCTGTGGATGTAGCAGCCCGTCCCATTGGCAATCCTAAAAAGAAGAAAAAGGATGGTGCTGCAAAATGAGCAAAGCGGGAATCTGGTTTTTACATCAATGTAATAAGCTGTTTCCTAAGCCCGTGCATCCCTTTAATTTGCAGAATGCCGGTGGCAAAAGCTATGCAGAATGGCAGTATGAAAAGGGTGCGGAAACCATTAAGTTTTACGTGCAGCATTATACGCCTGAGGAAATGTTTAAGGGCAAGCGGGTTTTGGATATTGGCTGCGGCGCTGGCGGCAAGTCTCTGTATTATGCCAGTTTGGGCGCGCAGGTGGTGGGCGTGGACATTGTTTCCTCCTATGAGGAGGAAGCAAGAAAATTATGCCATAAGCTGGGCTTTGCCTATGGCGAGCAGTTTCGCTTTATGACGGTTGACGCGGCTTGTATGCCGTTTGCCGACGACAGCTTTGATACGATTATCATGAACGATGCAGTGGAGCATGTTGCGCAGCCGGAGGCAGTGTTTGCGGAGGCGTTGCGTGTGCTCAAGCCGGGCGGCCGCTTATACGCCAATTTTCCACCGTATTATCACCCCTATGGCGCACATTTGAGCGATGCCATTGGCATACCCTGGGTGCATATGTTCTTTTCCGAGGCGACCTTAATTGCCGTGTATAAAGATCTGGTGCGGGATTTGCCGGATGGAAAAGAGCGCATTGCCTTCCGTATCTCGCAGCGGGCGGACGGAACAGAGTATTTTTCCTACATCAACCATATGACCATTAAGCGTTTTCGCAATATATTGCGCAGTATGGAGATTGTACCTGATTATTACCGAGAGGTTCCACTGCGCGGCTTTTTCAAGCCGCTATGCGCAGTTCCCGGCCTAAAAGAAATGTTTGTAAAAATGGTGGTTTTCAGCTTACAGAAATAAAAGCACGAGCTTGCAGCAGCAAAAGACGGCAGAGCATAACACTCTGCCGTCTTTTTGATAAGATTGACGCTCAAATATCTGTATAGCCTGGGTCCTTGGGAATGATAAACATACAGGCTATGTAGACGATGATGCCTGGAAAACAGGCGGAGAAGACAGATAAGATTACATAAATGAGGCGGACGATCGTTGGATCTACGTCAAAATACTCAGCGATGCCACCCAGTACACCGCCGAGCATTTTCTGCGTATTGGAGCGATACAGTCTCTTTTTATTTTCCATGGCATTTGCCTCCTAAAACGACAGCTTCCTAGTTCTTCTTTTTAAACCCGTCTTT